>JBBAPL010000035.1:23840-41320 GCA_040400895.1 Aquabacterium sp. | reverse complement strand
CTTGCGCACCGCGATCTCGATCTCCATGCCCGGGTCGTCGATCTCACCCAGCACCTCGGTGATGCGGCCCACCGGTTGCGAATACATCGACGGCGGTTCGGTCAGCTCGATCGCCACCACCTGGCCCACCGCAGCATTCGCGGTGGCGTTCTTCGGAATCAGGATGTCCTGACCATAACGCCGATCTTCGGGGGCCACCAGCCAGGAGCCGCTCTCGTGCAGCAGGCGGCCGATGATGGGACTCTTGCGGCGCTCGACGATGTCGATCACGCGGCCCTCGGGCCGGCCCTTGCGGTCGAAGCGCACCACACGCACGCGCACGCGGTCGCGGTGCAGCACCGAGCGCATGTCTTGCGGCGACAGGTAGATGTCGGGTTCGTTGTCGTCGCGGCGTACGAAACCATGGCCATCGCGGTGCCCCAGCACCGTGCCTTCGACTTCACTCAGCAGTGCGGCGCCGGCGGTGGGGGGGCTTGTCATTTCGATTTTTTTGATGCTATACTCCTAACTTCTGTACTTGCCCAGATGGCGGAATTGGTAGACGCACTAGTTTCAGGTACTAGCGCTTAGCGGCGTGGAGGTTCGAGTCCTCTTCTGGGCACCAAAATCATAAAGGCCAGCACAAGTGTGCTGGCCTTTTGTTTTGGCGTCTCGAATGTTGCCTTGAGCGGTCTGCCCGTGCACTTGCGCCGCAAGAAGAACACTGGCCGGCTCCGCTGCAATCGCAGCGTGCCGGCCGGCTGGGTGGTGCGGGCTGCGCTTGGCAGCCTTGGTGGGTGAAACGCCGTCGATCAAACGAATCTTCAAACCGAGAACTTCTTCGCCAAGCCTTCTGGGCGGAGGTTGTCGTAGTCCTCGAACGGCTGGTGGATCCACGGGCTGCTCGGCAGCATCTCCACGTAGTACTCCGGCGTGTAGGTCGACACGCCCTTCACCCAGATCACCGCGGTGCGCAAGTCGCTGATCGACGGCACGCCGCGCAGTCGGTCGACCACGGCGCGCAGGGTCACGCCCGAATCAGCCAAGTCGTCGACCAGCAACACCCGGCCAGCCAGTTCACCCTTGGGCATGGTGATGTACTTGGCCATGTCGAGCCGGCCCTGGATGGTGCCCGCCTCGGCGCGGTAGCTGCTGGTGCTCATGATGGCCAGCGGCTTGTCAAACACCCGCGACAACACGTCACCTGGACGCATGCCGCCACGCGCCAGGCAAAGAATCTGGTCGAACTCCCAGCCCGAATGCGCCACCTTCAGCGCCAGGCGCTCGATGAGCATGTGGTACTCGTCCCAGCTCACATACAGGTGTTTGCCGTCATCGGTCAGCATGCGCTAAGTCTCCTCAGTTTGCGGGGTATCAGGCTTGGTACGGGTGGCGAAGCAAGATGGTGTGGTCGCGGTCGGGACCGGTCGACACCATGTCGATCGGCACGCCGATCAGTTGCTGCACCCGCTGCAGATAGGCACGGGCATTGGTCGGCAGCGCATCCCACTGGGTGATGCCGAAGGTGCTGTCGCTCCAGCCGGGGAAGATCTCCCAAACGGGCTGGCAGGCGGCGATGTCATCGGCGTCCAGCGGCAAAATGTCGATGGCCTGGCCGCGCAGCATGTAGCCCACGCACACCTTGATCTCGGTGAGCTTGTCGAGCACGTCAAGCTTGGTGATGCACAGACCAGAGATGCCGTTGATGATCATCGAGCGCTTCAGCGCGGCAGCATCCAGCCAGCCGCAACGGCGCGCGCGGCCAGTGACAGTGCCGCGTTCCTGCCCGACGACCGACAGATGGTGGCCCACCGTGCCTTCGGCATTGATGTCGAGTTCGGTCGGGAACGGCCCGCTGCCCACGCGGGTGGTGTAGGCCTTGGTGATGCCCAGGATGTAGTGCAGCATGCCCGGGCCCACGCCAGCACCGGCGGCGGCATTTCCGGCCACGCAGTTGCTGCTGGTGACAAACGGATAGGTGCCGTGGTCGATGTCCAGCAACGTGCCCTGCGCGCCTTCGAACAGGATGTTGGCGCCCGCCGCGCTGGCCTGGTGGATGCGGTAGCCCACGTCGGCCATCATCGGCTTCAGCTGCTCGGCCACCTGCATGGCCTGGTCGAAGATGGGCTGGAACTCCAGCGCATCGCCCTTCAGCGCACCCCGCAGGGATTCGTTGTGCAAGGCCAGCAACTCACGCAGCTTGGCGGCGAAGCGGTCGGGGTGCTTCAGGTCCTGCACCCGAAGGGCGCGGCGGGCGACCTTGTCTTCATAGGCCGGGCCGATGCCCTTGCCGGTGGTGCCGATCTTGCCGGCGGGCGTGGCTTCCCGCAGGGCCTCGCGCGCCTTGTCGACCGCCACATGAAACGGCAGGATCAGCGGGCAGCTTTCGCTGATGAACAGGCGCGAACGCACCTCGACGCCGATCTTCTCGAGCCGCTCGATCTCCATCAGCAAGTGGCTGGGGTCGACCACCACGCCATTGCCGATGTAGCAGGGCACGCCGGCGCGCATGATGCCCGACGGAATCAACTGCAGTGCCGTCTTGACGCCGTTGATCACCAGCGTGTGCCCGGCGTTGTGGCCGCCCTGGAAGCGCACCACCCCCTGGGCATGGTCGGTCAGCCAGTCGACGACCTTGCCCTTGCCCTCGTCGCCCCACTGCGTGCCGACGACCACCACGTTGCGGCCATGGGCCACCGTCTTGCCTTGTTGCATGTTCAGAGTGTCCGGTTGATCGTTCGGGGGCAGGCCGTCACAGCGCGCGCAGCACCCATTGGCCGCCAGCCGCGATCAGCTCGCGGTCGCAGTCGAATCCATCGCCTTCATGGCCGTGGCCGGGCAGGATGCAGACCACCGTCTCGCCGCGCTCGCGCAGGTTGCGCACGGCTTGGCGCAGGGCGGGATCGTCGCCCCAGGGCGCGCGGATGGCGGTGCGCCGGCTCTCGGGCGCAGCCACGGCGGCCAGCACCTTCAGATCCGTCGAAAAACCAACCGCCGGACGGTTGCGGCCGAAGACCGCGCCCACTTCGTCGTATCGGCCGCCGCGCAGCAGTGCGTCTGCGGCACCTGGCGCGTACACCGCGAATCGGGCACCAGAGTAGTAGGCATAGCCGCCCATGTCGGCTAGGTCGAAACCCACCTGCACGTCCGGATGGGCGCGGCCCACATGGCCGGCCAGCTTGGCCAGATCATCCAACGCAGCGGTGATCACGGGCCGTTGCGGCAGTGCGCGGCGCGCTGCGTCCAGCACCGTGGCGTCGCCATAGAGGCCGGGCAAGGCCAGCAGTGCCTCACGGGTGTCGGCCGGGAAGCCCGCCGCCAACCGGCGCAGCATGGCAGCGTCCTTCGCCGCCAGGGCCAGCACCACGTCATTGAGCCGCGCTCCGTCCACGGCCAGACCCGCCAGCACACCGCGCACGATGCGCGCGTCGGCCAGATCGAGCACCAACTTCTGCAGCCCAGCCGCACGCAGGCCGTCCAGCGCCAGGTCCTGCACCTCCAGGTCCGCCTCCAGCCCGGCATGGCCGTAGATCTCGGCACCCAACTGCAATGGCTCACGGGTCGATTGCGCTGACTGCGGCCGGGTGTGCAGCACTGGCCCGCAGTAGCACAAGCGGGTCACGCCCTGGCGGTTGAGCAGGTGGGCATCGATGCGCGCCACCTGCGGCGTGGCATCGGCACGGATGCCGAGCGAGCGGCCGCTGAGTTGGTCCACCAGCTTGAAGGTGCGCAGATCCAGCGCCCGACCGGTGCCGCTGAGCAGGGACTCCAGATGCTCCAGCAACGGCGGCATCACCAGCTCGAAACCGTAGCTGCGCGCCATCTCCAGCAGGGTGCGCCGCAGGTCTTCGAGGCGCCTGGCCTCGGCCGGCAGCACATCGGCAATGTGCTCGGGCAGCAGCCAAGCAGAGGACATGAGACAACCCGAAGGGATTAAAAACAACATTGTACCGGCGGCCTGCTGCGCCAAACGGCGCATCGGCGACGGCAGGTCAGCGCCAGACCAGCAGCAGCAACAAGCCCACCAGCATGCTTGACAGGCCGATGAACCGAATCTGGCCGTCGCTCAGCTTCAGCGCGCGCTCGAACACCTGGCGCCAGGCGGTGGGGCTCAAAAAGGGCAGCAGCCCTTCGAACACCAGCATCAAAGCCAGTGCGCCCCACACCCAATCCAGCATGGCCGGCTGCCAGGGTCAGCGCTTGGCAGGCGCAGCGGGTGCAACCGCACCGCCACCACGCATGGCCTTGAAGAAGTCGCTGGATGGATCGATCACCATCACGTCGCTCTTGTTACGGAAGCTGGCGCGGTAGGCCTCAAGGCTGCGGTAGAACTGCGCGAACTGGGGGTCGCGGCCGAAAGCATCGGCATACAGCGCGCTGGCCTTGGCGTCGCCCTCGCCCTTGAGTTTCTGGGCGTCGCGGTAGGCCTCGGCGATGATCACCTCGCGCTGCTTGTCGGCGTCGGCGCGAATCTTCTCGCCCTCGGCCGCGCCTTGTGATCGCAGTTCATTCGCCACCTGCTTGCGCTCGGACTCCATGCGCCGGTAGACCGAATCGGTGATGTCGGCGACAAAATCGACCCGCTTGATGCGCACGTCCACGATCTCGATGCCGAAGGCCTTGGATTCATCCTTCAGCCGGGTCATCACGTCCTGCATGACCTTGTCACGTTCAGCCGCCAGCACCCCGCGCACGGTGCGCTTGGTGATCTCTTCGTTGAAGGCGGCCTGCACCACCGGGCTGAGCCGACTCTCCAGGTTGCGGATGTCGGTGCCGTTGTTGCGGATGAACTGGCGCGGCTCGGCAATGCGCCACTTCACCAGCCAATCGATCACCAGGCTCTTCTTCTCGGCGGTGAAGATCGGGCGGGTCTCGGGACTGTCAAGCGTCTGCACCCGCTTGGCGAGGAACACCACGTTCTGGAACGGCGGCGGCAGCTTGAATTTGAGGCCAGGCTCGGAGACGACTTCCTTGATCTCACCCAGGGCGTACACCACCGCCAGCTGTCGCTGGTCGACGACGAACAATGTCGAGGTGAAGAGCATCAGGGCCAGCAGTGCGCCCGCGACGATGAGTCCAATACGGTTCATGTTCTGTTGGCCTCTGATCAGCGCGCGTCGCGCTCGCGGTTGCGGCCGCTGTCGCGTGAGCGGGCATCCGCGCCCGCGGCACCTGCTGCCCCACTGTCGGTCGGCAGTGCTGCCGACGGCACAGCCTGCGGCACCACCGACGCCGCAGCGCCAGACGGTGCCGCCTGCTGGATCAACTTGTCCAGCGGCAGGTACAGCAGGTTGCTGCCGCTGCGCGCCTCCACCATCACCTTGCTGACGTTGGAATACACCTGCTGCATGGTGTCGATGTACAGACGGTCTCGGGTCACGCCGGGGGCCTTCTGGTACTCGGTCAGTACCGAGCGGAAGCGCTGGGCATCACCCTCGGCCTGCGCCACCACACGCTGGCTGTAGCCGTCGGCCTCTTCGCGCAGCCGCGCGGCCGTGCCGCGTGCCTTCGGAATCACATCGCTGGCGTAGGCCTGGCCTTCGTTCTTGAAGCGGTCGCGGTCGGCACCGGCCTTCACCGCGTCGTTGAAGGCGGCCTGCACCTGCTCGGGCACCTGCACGTTCTGCACGTTCACGTTGACGATCAGGATGCCGGCCTGCAGCCGGTCGAGCTGGCCCTGGATCGACTTGACCAGGTCAGCGGCGATCGCGTCACGCGCCTCATACAGCACCGAGTCGACCTGGCTCTTGCCGACGATTTCGCGCACTGCCGATTCACTGGCCTGCACCACGGCGTTGTCGGGGTCGCGGTTCTCGAACAGGAAGTTCTTCGCGTCCTTCAGCCGGTACTGCACGGTGAAACGGATGTCGATGATGTTCTCGTCCTGGGTCAGCATCGACGAATCACGCAGCCCGGTCGTCTGGCCCACGCCGCTGCGGCCGATCTCGGCCGACCGCAATTGGGTGACGGCAACCGTCTCATGCGACTGGAACGGCGCCGGAAAGCGCCACTGGAAGCCGGCGTCCACCGTGCTGCTGTAGCGTCCGAAGGTGGTGACGATGGCTTGCTGGCCTTCCTGCACGATGAAGAAGCCGCTGCCAAGCCACACCACCACCACCACGATGCCGATCAGCCCCGCGCCGATGCCCGCGCTCTTCATGTCAGGCTGGAACGATGGCCCACCACCACCCTCCCCGGGGTCGCGCCTGGGTGGTTGGCCGTTGCCACCGCCCTTGCCGTTGAACAGGCCCGTCAGCTTGCGGTTGAAGTCGCGCCACAACTCGTCCAGATCGGGCGGGCCGTCGTTGCGTCCACCGTTGGCCATCAACGGCCGGGGGCGGCGCAGCGCACCGGCGATCAGGGCCCTGGCGGCTTGCGCCACCGCAGCAAACCGCGCGGGCAACGGCACGGTGGCCGCATCGGAGTGAAAGTTGGAATGCATGGTCATGTCATCGCCGATGGTAACTGGACACCTGCAGGGGTCTGGGTGGTGTCCGGATCGGCTGGCGTCTCCGACAGCCCGTCACTTGGGGTCTGGCCAGGGGGATTCAAGCCACCCGAGGCCGCAACTTGTGCAATCAGTGCGCGCAGCGCATCCAGGCCGGTACCGCGCAGCGCACTGACGAACACCCGTGGCACGGCATCTGCGCCGGGCCGCTCCACCCAGTCCTGCAGCACGCGCGGCAGGGGCTCGACCTGGTCGAGCTTGTTGAACACCAGGATCTGCGGCACTTGGGCAGCGCCGATCTCGGCCAGCACCCGCTCCACTTCATCGCGCTGCTCCTGGAGCACCGGGCTGGCGGCGTCGACCACATGCAGCAGCAGGTCGGCATCGCAGGCTTCCTGCAGTGTGGCCTCGAAGGCCTCAACCAGCTTGTGGGGCAGGTCGCGGATGAAGCCGACGGTGTCCGACAGCGACACGGTGCCACCCAGCGCTTCGAGGTACAGCGAGCGGGTGGTGGTGTCGAGCGTGGCGAACAACTGGTCGGCCGCGTAGGCGCGTGCCTTGACCAAGGCGTTGAACAAGGTGCTCTTGCCCGCGTTGGTGTAGCCCACCAGCGACACGCGGAAGCTGCCGCTGTTGCGGCGCGCGTGGCGCTGGGTGTCGCGCTGGCGCTTCACCTTCACCAGCCGCGCCTTCAGCGACTTCACCCGCTCGGCGATCATGCGCTTGTCGAGTTCGATCTGCGCCTCGCCCGGGCCGCCGCGCTGGCCGGCGCCGCCGGTCTGGCGTTCCAGGTGGCTCCAGCGCCGCACCAGGCGGCTGCCCAGGTACTGCAGTCGGGCCAGTTCAACCTGCAGCTTGCCTTCATGGCTTTGCGCCCGCTGGGCAAAAATCTCCAGGATCAGCGCGGTGCGGTCGGCCACGGCCACGCCCAGGGTGCGTTCCAGGTTGCGCTGCTGGGCCGGCGACAGCGCCTGGTCGAAGATGACGCATTCAGCGCCATGCATCTGCACCAGCAGCTTGATTTCTTCGGCCTTGCCGCTGCCGACGAACAGTGCCGGATCTGGCGCCTTGCGCCGGGCGATCACCCGCTCGACCGGCACATCGCCCGCGCTTTCGGCCAGCAGTGCCAACTCATCCAGCGTGGGGTCGAAGTGCTGGCCGTTGCCGAAGTCAACACCCACCAGCACCACGCGCGCTGCCCCCGCTTGGCCAGCGGCGGGCGGTGCAGCATCCCGCAACGGGGCGTTCAAGGTGGTGGGGGGGAAGGCCGTCGCGCCTGGGGAGCGGCTCAAGCCGGGTCAGTCGGCTCGTTGGCGTGGAAGTTCACCGGACGGCCGGGCACCACGGTGGAGATGGCGTGCTTGTAGACCATCTGCGTCACGGTGTTGCGCAGCAGGACAACATACTGGTCGAACGACTCGATGTGCCCTTGCAACTTGATGCCGTTGACGAGGTAGATCGAGACCGGAACATGCTCCTTGCGCAGCAGGTTCAGGAAGGGGTCTTGCAGGAGTTGCCCTTTGTTGCTCACGATATGACTCCGTGTTGAAAAGTAATGATGCAAAGACCTTATCACATCAGGGAAAGTGCGTAGGCGCCGGGGAAAGGCACCTCAAAAGCATCACACCTCCCGTTCAGAGCTACTCGCTGTCGAAAGGGTTCCGTGACGATCTGAATTCGATGCGCAAGGGCGTGCCGGTGAGCTTGAAATGCTCCCGCACGCGCCCTTCCAGGAAGCGCTTGTACGCATCGGTCACATGCTCCAGCCCGTTGCCGTGGATCACGACAATGGGCGGGTTCATGCCGCCCTGGTGGGCGTAACGCAGCTTGGGCCGGAACGCACCGGTGCGCTGCGGTGCCTGGTGCTGCACCGCTTCCTGCAGCAGCCGGGTGAGCACCGGCGTGGGCATCTTGCGGGTGGCCGACGCATGGGCGTCGGCAATCGCCTTCCACACCGGCCCGAGGCCCTGGCGCTTGAGCGCCGAGATGTGCAGCACCGGCGCAAACTTCAGGAACGCCAGCCGCTGCTCGACCGAGCGCTCGAACATCTGGCGCTGGTAGGCGTCGACCGCTTCCCACTTGTTGACCGCCACCACCACGGCACGGCCGCTCTCCAGGATGTAACCGGCGATGTGGGCGTCCTGGTCGCTGACGCCCTGGGTGGCGTCGACCAGCAGCAGCACCACATTGGCATCGGCGATCGCCTGCAGCGTCTTGACGACCGAGAACTTCTCGATCGCCTCGAACACCTTGCCCTTGCGGCGCAGGCCGGCGGTGTCGATCAACTCGAACTTCACCCCGCCACGCTCGAAGGGCACGCTGATGGCGTCGCGCGTGGTGCCGGGCTGGTCGTAGGCCACCAGCCGGTCTTCACCGAGCCAGGTGTTGATCAGCGTGCTCTTGCCCACGTTGGGCCGGCCGGCCACCGCCAGGCGGATGGGCTTGTCGGCGCCATCGGCCAGCGGGTCGTCGTCGTCCTCGGGGTCGAAGAAGTCGACCAGCGCAGCGTCCAGCAGGCTGCGGATGCCCTGGCCGTGGGCGGCCGACACCGGGTGCGGCTCGCCCATGCCCAGCTCATGGAATTCGGCCAGCACTGGCGAATCGACCAGGCCTTCGGCCTTGTTGACGCACAGCAGCACCCGCTTGTTGGCGCCGCGCAGGTAGCGGGCGATGTCGTGGTCCTGGCCGGTGACACCATTGCGGGCGTCGACGACAAAGACCACCGCGTCGGCCTCGGCCACCGCGGCCTTGGTCTGCGCAGCCATCATCGCGACGATGCCGGTGGGCTTCTCCGGCTCGAAGCCGCCGGTGTCGACGACGATCAGTTCGCGGCCGTTGTGGCGCGCGTCGCCGTAGTGGCGGTCGCGCGTCAGGCCGGAAAAGTCGGCAACGATCGCATCACGGCTCTTGGTGATGCGGTTGAACAGGGTGGACTTGCCCACATTGGGCCGGCCCACCAGGGCGATCACCGGCTTCATGGAGTGGCACTTTCAAAGGGAGAGACCGTCACTCGGGACGGAAGGCAAACAAGCCGCCATTGCGGGTGACCACCAGCATGGTGGTGCCTGACAGCACCGGCTGGGCCACCACGGCCGAGCCGTCGGTGGGCAGGCGCAGCAAGGTCTTGCCATCGGCACGGTCCAGGAAGTGCACCTGGCCTTCGGCGTCGCCCACCACCAAGGTGCGGCCGGCCGACAGCGGCGCGCTGAGGCCGCGGAACAGCAGGCGCTCGTTCTGCCAGGCCAGTTCACCACCGCCGGTCTTCCAGGCGCTGAGGCGGTCGGCACCATCGGCACCGAAGATGAAGTCGCCATCACCACCAATGGCCTGCTGACCCCCGCCATTGCGGCTCCAGCGCAGGCTGGCGCGGTCGGGCCCGGCGATGCTGACGCAACCCACCGCCGTCTGGAAGGCACGTGCGCAGAGTTGGTCGCCCAGGCGCAGCACCGGGCCCACCAGGTCGTTCAGCCGCTCGACCTCGTTGGTGCCGCGCGGCGAGGTGACCGGCACTTCCCAGCGCACGCTGCCGGTGGTGGGATCGACGCCGGTCATCAGCGCACCGATGCCGGCCACCAGGGTGTTCTTGTGCGCGGCCAGCACGCCGGGCTGGGCCAGTGTCAGCGCCTCGCCGGGCCGCTGCAGGGTCCACAGGCGGCGGCCGTCGATGGCGTCGAAGGCATGCACCACGCGGTCGACACCCAGCACAAACACCCGCTCGCCGGCCACCAGGGGTGCAGTGGTGGTGCGCGACGCCAGGCGGGTGCTCCAGAGCCTGGCGCCCTGATCCAGCACCACCAGTTCGTTGTCGACGGTGACCACAGCGGCGCGGCGGCCGTCGCTGCCCACGCCGGCCGACAGCTTGGCACCGGCCTGGCCACGCCAGACCTCACGCCCGCTCTGCGCTTCCAGCGCCAGCACCGTGCCATCGGTGCCGGCGACGATGAAGTTGCCGTCGCGCAACGTCACCGCCAGCGGAAACTGCACGGAATCGACCCTGGCATTCCACACTTGGCGGCCGGCGATCTGGGCCGTCACAGGCTCCAGTGCGGCAGGTTTGGGCTTGTCGCTGGCGCAGCCGGTCATCAGGACGGCCGCAGCTGCCAGCAGCAGCACCGCCGCGCGGCTGACGGACCGGGCCATCACTTGGCAGCCCCCGACGCGGCGGCGCCCACCGGTGCAGGCGGGGCTGCCAGTGCAGTCAGCTTCACTTCCACCAGGCGGCGGTAGTCGATCTTGTCGTCCATGGCCTTGTAGGCGACCAAATAAGCGGCGCGCGCGTCCTCCACCTGGCCTTGGGCCAGCAGCACATCACCGCGCCGGTCGGCCACCAGCGCGGCGAAGTCCTTGGCGGTGGCGCCGTCCAGCGCTTTCAGCGCGCCGGCATGGTCCTTGGCGTCGAGCAGCACGCCAGCCAGGCGCAACCGGGCCACGGCGCGGTACTCGTCTTCCGGTGCCTGGTCGCCCACCCAGGCCAGGCTGGCCTTGGCCGCATCGATCTGGCCCTTGTCGTACTGCACCCGGGCGGCGATCAGGCCAGCCTGCTGGGTGAGGGTGGCACGGGCATAGCGGTCCTTCATGTCGTTGAAGACCCGACCAGCCTTGTCGGCGTCACCGGCGTTGGCGGCCTTGTCCAGTTCATCGAACATGGCGGCGGCCTGCACAGACTGGGTGCGCTGGTACCAGTTCCAGCCGTTCCAGCCAGCAAAGGCCAGCAGCACGGCAGTGACCAGCCAAGTGATCAGGTTGCCGTGACGCCTCCAGAACGCCTTGAGGTCGTCCAGCTGTTCCTGGTCTTGCAGATTGAGTGTGTTCGCCATGAAGCGCCTGTGGACCGAGCTCTGAAATCGAAGGGCGGATTATGCGTTGCGCAGTGCCTGCGCCCAGCTGGCGGCCTCGGCCAACGGGCGCAGCACCTGGACAGAGGCGGCATCGCGCAGCGACTTGACCGCCACCTGGCCCTGGGCCAGTTCGTCGGCGCCGAACACCAGCGCAAAGCGCGCGCCGCTGGCATCGGCCTTCTTGAACTGCGCCTTCAGGCTGCCCCCGCCGGCATGCATCTGAACGGCCACGCCGGCCCGGCGCAAGGCGTCCAGCGCCACCATGGCCTGCGGCAACGCGGCCGCATCGGGCAGCACGGCATACACATCGGGCGACGCACCGGGCACCGGCACGCCGATTTCCTGCAACAGCAGCAACAGCCGCTCCATGCCCAGCCCGAAGCCGATGGCCGGGGTGGGCTTGCCGCCCAACTGCTCGAACAGCCCGTCGTAGCGGCCGCCGCCACAGACCGTGCCCTGGGCGCCCAGGTGGTCGGTCACCCACTCGAAGACCGTGAGGTTGTAGTAATCCAGCCCGCGCACCAGCCGCGGGTTGATGCGGTAAGGCAGGCCTGCAGCGTCGAGCACCGCACACACCGCCGCCAGGTGGGCGCGCGAGGCCTCGCCCAGGTGGTCAGCCAGCTTGGGCGCGGCCTCCACCAGCGCCTGCAACGCCGGGTTCTTGGTGTCCAGGATGCGCAGCGGGTTGGTGTGCAGGCGGCGCTTGCCGTCGTCGTCCAACTGGTCGACATGTTGGGTGAAGTAGTCGACCAGCGCGGCCCGGTGGGCGGCACGCTCGGCCGGCTGGCCCAGGCTGTTGAGCTCCAGCCGCACATGCGCACCGATCTGCAGGCCCAGCGCCTCCCACAGGCATCGCACCATCAGGATCAGCTCGGCGTCCACATCCGGGCCGGGGAAACCCAGCGCTTCCACATCCAGCTGGTAAAACTGGCGGTAGCGGCCCTTCTGCGGCCGCTCATGGCGGAACACCGGCCCGATCGACCACACCCGCAGCGGCCCGTTGTACAGCGCGTTGTGCTCGACCATGGCGCGCACGATGCCGGCGGTGATCTCAGGGCGCAGCGTCAGCGCGTCGCCGTTCATGGCGTCGGTCCAGGAGTACATCTCCTTCTCGACGATGTCGGTGGCCTCGCCGATGCCGCGCACGAACAGCGCGGTGGGCTCGACGATGGGGGTGATCAGGTGCTGGTAGCCATGGCGCGACAGCACCGTGTCCACGGTGCGCTCGAACCAGCGCCAGATGGCGGAGTCGGGCAACTTGTCCTTGCGCGGCACGTTGGCCGGCAGGATGTCGTTCATGCCTTTGACGGCAAGCAGTTTGTCGGCCATGGGGTAGGGGGCGCCGGCAGGCGCCACGGCAAGATGCAGGATGGGGCGGGGAGCGAGAGGCCGTGCCAGCAGGCACCCGAGGTGCGTCGTGACCGTCAGTGCGCGGCTGCGGCAGTGCCGTACCTGCGCTCGATGTAGGACTCGACGATCTTGTGAAACTCCTGCGCGATGCCTTCGCCGCGCAGCGTCATCGCCTTCTGGCCGTCGATGAACACAGGCGCGGCCGGCGCCTCGCCGGTGCCTGGCAGGCTGATGCCGATGTCGGCATGCTTGCTTTCGCCCGGGCCGTTGACGATGCAGCCCATCACCGCCAGCTTCATGTTCTCGACGCCGGGGTACTTGGTCTTCCACACCGGCATCATCAAGCGCAGGTGGTCGTCGATCTGCTTGGCCAGCTCCTGGAACGTGGTGCTGGTGGTGCGGCCGCAGCCAGGGCAGGCGGTGACGCTGGGGTTGAAGTTGCGCAGGCCCAAGGCCTGCAGGATTTCCAGCGCCACCACCACCTCCTGCGTGCGCGCCTCGCCGGGCTGGGGCGTCAGGCTGACACGGATCGTGTCGCCGATGCCCTGCTGCAGCAACTGGCCCAGCGCCACGGCGGAGGCCACCGTGCCCTTGGTGCCCATGCCGGCTTCGGTCAGGCCCAGGTGCAGCGGGTAGTTGCAGCGCACAGCCAGTGCCTGGTAGACGGTGATCAGGTCCTGCACGCCGCTGACCTTGCAGCTGATGATCACCTGGTTGGCCGGCATACCGAGCTCACAGGCCCAGTCAGCGGACTGCAGCGCCGACTTGACCAGCGCCTGGTACATCACCTGCTTCGCGTCCCAGGGCTGGGCGCTGCGGGCGTTGTCGTCCATCATCTGCGCCAGCAGTTCCTGGTCGAGGCTGCCCCAGTTCACGCCGATGCGCACCGGCTTGTCGAACTTCAGCGCCGCCTCCACCATCGCGGTGAACTGGCGGTCGCGCTTCTCGCCCTTGCCCACGTTGCCGGGGTTGATGCGGTACTTGCTCAGCGCCTCGGCGCAGGCCGGGTGCTCGGTCAGCAGGGTGTGGCCGTTGTAGTGGAAGTCGCCCACCAGCGGCACGTCGATGCCCATGCGGTCGAGTTGCTCGCGGATGTGCGGCACAGCCTGCGCGGCCTCGGGCGTGTTGACGGTGATGCGCACCATCTCGCTGCCCGCAATCGCGAGTTCCTTGACCTGGATGGCCGTGCCGATGACGTCGACCGTGTCGGTGTTGGTCATGCTCTGCACCCGCACCGGGGCATCTCCGCCCACGGTGACCACCCGGCTGCCCCAGGCCACGCGGGCCTGCAAGGAACGGCGGGCCAGCGGCAAGGCGGGCGGGATCAGCGTCAGGTCGTCGAGGGTGCGCATGGCGGTGTGGTCACGGCAAGGTGATGTTGGCGATGTTGTCGCGGGCGGCAGTGGACAGATTCACAGGCTGGCCGCGGAACAGCAGTTCGGTGCCCTGGGCGTTGCCGATTTTCAGCCGAACCGGCAGCGCGGGGGACAAAGCCACCGTCTCGCCTGCGGGCACCAGGCGTGCCATCAATGTCTGGCCGCCGCCGTCGACCGCCTGCACCCAGGTGGCCTGCACCGCACGCAGGACCAGGGCCGCGTCTGCCGCAGCCTGGGGGGATGCAGCCGACGCGGCAACCAGAGCCAAGCGGGGCACCGGCTGGTCGGATGCCGGCGTGGCAGGCGGCGGCGTTGCCACAGGGCGAGCAGTTGGCACCGAGCCGACCACCACCGCCGCCGCCGAGGCTGCATCCGCCGGTGCCGGCATGGGGGCAACTGCCGGATCGGCGACGGCGGCCGGCCCGCCCGCGCCGCTGGGCGGCATCACCGGGGCGGCCGCACCGTCGAGCATCGGCAGCGCCGGCAACTGACCAGGCTGGCTGGGGACCAGCACGAAGGCAATGGCCGCGGCAAGCAGCACGCCGGCCAGCCACATCGCCGGGTGGCGCCAGGGCAGCCACGCCGCCGGGTCGGCGCGCCCGGCGCGCTCTCGGAAGGGCGTGTTGAGACCGGAATCGACCCGCTCCAGACTGCCCGGTGGCGCGCCCGGCAGCAGGGCCAGCACCGGCGCCGCGTCGATCTTCAACACCCGGCAGACGGTAAGCGCCAGCGCCCGGGTGAAGGTGGCATCGGGCAATTCCTGGGTGCGACCGGACTCCAGCGCCTCCAGCTTGGCCGGCGCGACCTTGATCGACGCGGCCAGCGCAGCGATGTGCAGGCCCTGCTGCTGGCGCGCGGTGCGCAGCAGCGCTCCGGCTTGTACCGCATCGGCGCTTGCGGCGCGGTTGGGGCCGGGGCTGGCGGAGGTGTCAGTCATCGAAGCGGCCCCGCTCGAACAGCGCGGCCTCGGGTGATTGTGCAAAGCGCTGGCGCAGGCGGTCACCCAGGACCCGCACGGCGGCGTCCCGGCCGCGCTTGCGCTCGATGCGGGCAGCCAACCACAGGGTCTGGGCGTTGGTGGCGTCGGGGGTGTCGTTGATGCGGCCGATGTAGAAGCCAGCGCGCTCGTAGTCCTGACGGCGGTACAGCACCTCGGCCAGGTTCAGGCCGGTGCTGGGGTTGGCGGGGTCCAGCTCGTAGGCGCGCATCAGTGCGGCCTCGGCCTCGGCGAACTTGCCATCCCGGCCGTAGCACACGCCACGGGCGAGCAGGCTGCGGGCCTGGTCACGGTACTGGGGCAACGCCAGCAAGGTGTCGAAACGGGCCTGCGCATTGGCGAACTGCCCGCGCTGGCACAGGAACCAGGCCTGGTTGTGCAAGGTGGGGCCGTCACGCGGGCTGAGCTGCAGCGCGCGGTTGAAGCTGTCTTCGGCCAGGCGCTCTTCGCCCATTGCCGCGTAGACCAGCGCCCGCAAGTTGAAGGCCTCGGCCATGTCGGGCTTGACCAGCATCGCCAGCTTGGTCTCATCCAGCGCGGTTTCGAGCTGGCCGCGGCCGAAATAGGCGGTGGCCAATTCCAGCCGCACGCGGGCGCGGCGCTCGATGTCGGTCTGGTCGGAGGCGGTGAGCACCGGCGCAGGCTGGTCAGCCGCGACGGTGCCCGGCACGCCGGCGCAGGCGCCCAGCAGCACCGCAACCAGCATGCCCAGAGGCCAGATCAGGTGGCGCGCCATGCTCATCGTTGCACCAGCGGCGCCGCCTCGATCGGAATGACAGCCCGGATGGCCGGGCGGGTCAGGCGGGCCTGCACCTGGGTGCGGTCCTGCACCTCGCCAGCCAGCTGGCCGCAGGCCGCGTCGATGTCGTCGCCGCGGGTCTTGCGCACCGTGGTGACGATGCCGGCGTCCTGCAGCAGCTTGGCAAAAGCCATCACCCGATCACGCGGGGACCGCAGCAGCCCCGAGGCCGGAAACGGGTTGAACGGGATCAGGTTGAACTTGCAAGGCACGCGCGGCGCACCTGCACGCCCGCTGACCAGGTCGATCAGCTGCTGCGCCTGCGCGGGGCCGTCGTTCACGCCGTCGAGCATGCAGTACTCGAAGGTGATGAAGTCGCGCGGCGCGGCGTCCAGATACTGGCTGCAGGCGGCCAGCAGCTCAGCCAGCGGGTACTTGCGATTCAATGGAACCAGCTGGTCGCGCAGCGCGTCGGTGGGCGCATGCAGGCTCACGGCCAGCGCCACCGGGCAGTCGTGCCGCAGACGCTCGATCATCGGCACCACGCCCGAGGTGGACACGGTGACGCGGCGCCGGGACAGGCCGTAGCCGTGGTCGTCCAGCATCACCCGCAACGCCGGTACCAGCGCGGCATAGTTCTGCAGCGGCTCGCCCATGCCCATCATCACCACATTGCTGATGACCCGGTCGGCCACGTTCAGCCGCTGGCGCAGGTGGTGCTCGGCAAACCACAGCTGGGCGAGGATCTCGCCGGCGGTCAGGTTGCGGCTGAAGCCCTGGTGGCCGGTGCTGCAGAAGCGGCAACCGACGGCGCAACCGGCCTGGGACGACACGCACAAGGTGCCGCGGTCGTCCTCGGGGATGAACACGGTTTCGACCGCATCACCACCGCCCACGTCGAACAGCCACTTGATGGTGCCGTCAGCAGACGCCTGCTCGCTGAGGATGCGCAGCGGCCGAACCTCGGCGGCACCGGCCAGCTTGTCGCGCAGCGACTTGGCCAGGTCGGACATGCGGGTGAAGTCGGCTTCGCCCTTCTGGTGCACCCACCGGAACAACTGCACCGCCCGAAAACGCTTCTCGCCCTGGCTGGCACACCAGGCGGTGAGCGCGTCCAGGTCGAAATCGAGCAGGTTGACCAGTGAAGCCACAGGATCAGGCGCTGGGTCGGCCGCTCAACGCGTGTAGACGTTCATGCCCGGGAAGAAGAAGGCAATCTCGACCGCAGCGGTCTCCGGCGCGTCCGAGCCATGCACGGCGTTGGCGTCGATGCTGTCGGCGAAGTCGGCACGGATGGTGCCCTTGTCGGCCTTCTTCGGGTCAGTGGCGCCCATCAGATCGCGGTTCTTGGCGATGGCGCCCTCGCCTTCCAGCGCCTGGATCATCACCGGGCCCGAGATCATGAAGCTGACCAGGTCGTTGAAGAACGGGCGCGCCTTGTGCACCCCGTAAAAGGCCTCGGCCTCACCACGCGACAGGTGGGCCATCTTGGCGGCCACCACCTTCAGGCCGGCGCCTTCGAAGCGGGCGTAGATCTGGCCGATCACGTTCTTGGCAACGGCGTCGGGCTTGATGATTGAGAGGGTGCGTTCGATGGCCATGAAATTCTCCTGAAATCAAAGACTTAAAGGTAAACCCGACATTCTAGCGTGGCGTGGTGACCAGCAGCCGGGTCCATCAACGACCGCCGCCGCGGCGACCGCCACCGCCACCGCCACCGCCACCGCCACCGCCACCGCCACCGCCACCGCCA
>JBBAPL010000035.1:0-23740 GCA_040400895.1 Aquabacterium sp. | reverse complement strand
CCGCCACCGCCACCGCCACCGCCACCGCCACCGCCACCGCCACCGCCACCGCCACGCTTGCCGCCGCCGCCGCCGCCACCGCCGCCGCCACCATTGCCCTGGAACTTGCGCACGAAAGCATCCGCACCGATGTAGCCCAGCGATGTCTTCATCGGGTCAGGTTGGCCACCCCCACCGCCGCCACCCCCGCCGCCCTTGCGGCCACCGCCGCCACCGCCGATGCCGAAGCCCTTGGGTTTCTGCACGAAGCGCTTGTCGTAGGTCTGCTCCAGCGGATTGGGGATCGGCCCGTCTTCGGAGATCTCACGACGCGGTGCCCGTGCTTCGCGGATCGCCCGCTTGTCGAAGGTCTGCATCAGCGGGTTGGGGATGGCCGCAAAGTTCAGATGCTCGATGTCGTCCAGATCGCGGTCGGCCGGCGGACGCTCGGCGCGCTCACGCCGCTCCTGCGGCGGGCGGTCAGGGCGCGGCCCACGCTCGGCGCGCTGCGGCGGGGGGCCGTTTCGGCGGTTGGCGTTGTTGCCGCCGCTGTTGTTGTTGCCACGCGGCTGGCCGTCGCGCGGCCCATCACGCGGCGCATCACGCGGCGCATCGCGCTGGCCGTCCTGGCGCTGCGGCTTCGGCGTGCGTGCCTCCACCTGCTGCTCACGCACATTGCCGGCCAGGCGTCGCACCTCGCGCACGTCGCCCTCGTTCAGGTCGACGAACACGCCGCGCTTCAGGCCGCGCGGCAGCACCACGCAGCCGTAGCGGATGCGAATCAGGCGGCTCACGCCCAGGCCCACCTTGTCGAAGAGCTTGCGCACCTCGCGGTTGCGGCCTTCGGTGATGACGACGCGGTACCAGTGGTTCACGCCCTCGCCGCCGCCGTCTTCGATGGACTTGAACATCGCGCGCTGGCCGTCGATGTCGACGCCCTCGAGCAGACGCGCCTTCGACTCCGGCGTCAGCGTGCCCAGCACCCGCACCGCGTATTCACGCTCGACGCCGAAGCGCGGGTGCATCAACTGGTTGGCCAACTCACCCGAGTTGGTGAACAGCAGCAGGCCTTCGGTGTTGATGTCGAGTCGGCCCACCGATTGCCACTTGCCGTGCGGCAGCCGCGGCAAGCGGCGGAACACCGTGGGCCGGTGCTGCGGGTCGTCATGGGTGACCACTTCACCCACTGGCTTGTGATACGCAATGATGCGCGGCGGCGGCGGGGCAATGCGCACCTTGATCTGCCGGCCGGCCACGCTGATGCGGTCACCGAACGAAATGCGCTGGCCGGTGTGCGCGACCTGGCCATTGACCATCACCTGGCCTTCGGCGATCAGCGCCTCCATGTCGCGGCGCGAGCCGATACCGGCCTGGGCCAGCACCTTGTGCAGCTTGGGTGCGTCGGGCTCGGCGGCCAGCACGCGGCGCTCGGGGTCGCCGGTGGGCACCTCGATCGGCAGGGCGTCGTAGTCGCCCGACAGCACGGCGGCGAAGGTCTCGCCGACATCCTTGGGCAGGGCCGGCGGCTGCTCGACCACCACGGCCGGGCCGTCGTCATCGTCGTCGCCATCATCGTCATCGCCAGGGGTGGCGGTGATGGTGAGCACCTGGGTGTCGTCGGCCGGCAAGCCGTCGTCACGTGGGCCACGCTCGGCGCCACCCCGGCGGCCACGCCGGCGATTGCGGTTGCGCTTGCGCGGTCCGTCGCCATCGGCGTCCGCTTCGGGGCCGCCTTCCGGGCGGTTGGCCGGCGCAGCGCCGGTCGGCGCGAGGGTGTCTGCCGTGGGGCTGGCCACCGGCGCCGCAGGCGCCGCAGGCGCGGCCGCCACCGGTGCAGCGGCTGGCGTCGGGGCTGCCGGCGGCACATCGGTGATGGCCACCGCCTGCACCCCGGCGTCGGCCGATACGGCAGCAGGCCGGCGCCGCGCGCGGGCCGGCTTCACCACGTCGGCTTCCGCCGAGGGGGCGGGCGCAGCGGCCTCCACCGGACTGTCCACGCTGTCGGCCGGGCCAGGCTCGGCAACGGCGTCGACGGCTTTGCGGCGGGTGCGCTTGGGCTTGGCGGATGCGTCCGCGCCGGCGTCAGCCGGCGTGTCGGCGGCGGCAACCACGGTGGCTGGCGCATCGGCAGCGGGCTTGGCCACCCGCTTGCGGCGCGGCTTGGCCTCGGCATCAGCGGGCGCAGCGGCACCCGGCGGGTCAGACAGGGGCGAATCGGAATCGGGCATGGTCATGCGGGTGCTGCGGGAGAGGAAACATCGGCCTGGGGCGTGTGGGCCGCAGGGGAAACAACAGTGGACATGGTCAATTCTTGGGGGACATCGTCGGATGCCGGGGGAAGGTCGAGCGGCAGGGACGCCTGCTGCGTGCCGTCGTCCAGCAGCGATGGCTGGCCGGCGGAACCGGGGTCGAACACCGCCGCGATGGGTGGGCCATCGAGCACCGGCAACTGGTCCAGGCTGCGCAGACCCAGGTCGTCCAGGAACTGGCGGGTGGTGGCATACAGCGCCGGGCGGCCTGGGGCTTCGCGGTAGCCGATGGCGTCGATCCAGCCGCGGTCTTCCAGCTGCTTGATGATCTGGCTGCTGACGGTGACACCGCGGATGTCCTCGATGTCGCCGCGGGTCACAGGCTGGCGGTAAGCAATGATGGCCAGGGTCTCCATGGCGGCACGGGAATAGCGCGGCGGCTTCTCGGGATGCAGCCGGTCGAGGTACTCGCGCATCTCGGGCCGGCTTTGAAAACGCCAGCCCGAGGCCAGCGCCACCAGCTCCACGCCGCGGCCGTCCCAGTCGCGCACCAGCTCGTCGAGCAGGGTGCGCAGGGTGTCGGCGCCCACTTGGTCGTCGAACAGGCTGCGCATGTCACGCAGCGGCAGGGGCTGCTGGGCACAGATCAGCGCGGTCTCGAGGACACGCTTGGCCTCGTGAGTGTTCATGAACCTCTGTTCATCGCGGGCCGTTGCTGCCAACGGCGGGGGGACATCGTGTCTGTCGTGATCACCCGGGTGATGCGTCGCGCTGGCGCTGGTCAGGCGCTCGGTCGGGCGTCTGCCACCTCGGGCAATGTGTGGTGAAGCATCGATCGGCGGGCCGGGCCCCGCGCGGGGGGTTGCACCCCCGGCGCCGGTGGCAGTTTCTGCACACCTGGATTGGCCGGCAGGCCAGGCCGGACGGCGACCACGCCTGCATGTTTGGTGCTGGTGTCGGCGCGGTGCATCCACCTCGCTGCCGAACACACTCAACTGATTGCCGCATTGTAGCGCGGGAATGCTCGCACGCCCATCAATCAGGCAGCACTGTGGCCCAGGCCCGGGCCAGATCGCCGGGCAAGGGTGCAGAAAACGCCATCGGGCGGCCGTCAGCCGGGTGGGCAAACGCCAGTTCGGCCGCATGCAAGGCTTGGCGATCGAGCCCCAGCAGAGGCCGGCCGCCATACAGCGCATCGGCCACCAGCGGGTGTCCGCGCGACGCCAGGTGCACCCGGATCTGGTGGGTGCGTCCGGTGTGCAGGCGGCAACGCAACGCTGACACGCTGTTGCGGCCGTCACTGGCGGCGCCGTCCCACCAGGTCAGACGCTCGACGTCGGTGCGGGCCGGCTTGCCGGTGGGCACCACCGCCATGCGCAGGCGGGCGGCCGGGTCGCGGCCGATGGGCGCGTCGATGCTGTCGGCCTCCCAGCGGATGTGGCCGTGCGCCAGGGCCAGGTAGATCCGCTTGACCTCGCGCGCGGCGATCAGCCGCACCAGGCTGGTCATCGCCGGCAGGGTCTTGGCCACCACCATCAGGCCGCTGGTGTCCTTGTCGATGCGGTGCACGATGCCTGCGCGCGGCAGGCTGGCCGCGCCGGCATGGTGGGCCAACAGACCATTGAGCAGCGTGCCCGTCCAGTGGCCGGGCGCCGGGTGCACCACCAGGCCCACCGGCTTGTCGACCACCAGCAGGTGGGCATCTTCGTAGACGATGGACAGCACCATCGGCTCGGGCCGGAAGGCCAGGCTCTCGGCCGTGGGCACCAGCGCCACCTGCAACTGCTGGCCGGCGCGCAGCTTGCGCGCAGCCGTGGTCTGCACCTGGCCGTCCACCTGCACATGGCCGCGATCGATGAGCTGCTGCAGCCAGCTGCGCGAAAACTCGGGCGCCAGCGCCACCAGAGCCTTGTCCAGCCGCAGGCCGTGCTGAGGCGAAGCGATGACGGCATGGCGCACTTCGGCCTCCAGGGTGGGCTCATCGCCTGGCGGGTCGTCGCCCAGGACGTCTGCCATGTCGGCGGCATCGGCCGGCTTGCCCGCGGGCCCGCTGGGGGGCACCATTAGAATCGAACGCTTTGCATATCTGCCCTGGAAGGACGCCGGCCGCAACGCGGCTGCCGACATCGATGACCGTGTTCAAGTTGATGAAGCCGCTGGCCGGCGGCCGCTGGCGGGGAACGGGCTGGGCCGCCGCACTGCTGGCACTGGCGGTGCTGGGTGGTTGCAGCAGCAATCCGAAGGACGATGGCCGCAGCAGCGTCGAGAAATTGTATGCAGACGCCAAGGCCGATCTGGCGTCGGGCAGCTACGACGTCGCCGCCAAGCAGTTGGAGAAGGTGGAAGGCCGCGCGGCCGGCACCCTGCTGGCCCAGCAAGCCATGCTCGACCTGGCCTATGCGAAGTGGCGCCTGAACGAGCGGGTGGAGGCCGTCACCACGCTCGACCGCTTCATCAAGCTGCACCCGTCCAGCCCGGCGCTGGACTATGCGCTTTATTTGCGTGGCGTCGTCAACTTCAACGAGTCCATGGGCTTCCTCAGTGGCGTGTCGCGGCAGGATCTGTCCGAGCGCGACCAGCAGGCTTCGCGCGACTCGTACCAGGCCTTCGAGCAACTGGTGCAGGCCTTCCCCGATTCGAAGTACAGCGACGATGCCCGCGCCCGCATGGGCTACATCGTCAATGCGCTGGCCGACTACGAACTGCACGTGGCGCGCTACTACTACCAGCGCCAGGCGTTTGTGGCTGCCGCCAACCGCGCCCAGCTGGCGGTGCGCGAGTACCCGCAGACGCCCGCCGTGGAAGAAGCGCTCTACATCATGGCCGCCAGCTACGACAGGCTGGGCCTAGAGCAGCTGCGCGCAGACGCCGAACGTGTGTTGACCAAGAACTACCCGAACACCCGTTACATCAAGAACGGCGTGCGCGTGCCCGAGCGTGCCTGGTGGCAATTCTGGTGATCACGCCGCAGCGTTGACCGCCGCGATCTCGTCGAGCCAGGCCAGCGCGTCGGCCTCGGTGTCGAGTGTGCCCATCGGCGGCAGCGCAGCGCGCAGCTTGCGGCCGTAGGGCATCTGGCGCAGGCGCGGATCGGTGATGACCAGCAGGCCCAGGTCGGTCTCGCTGCGAATCAGCCGGCCGGCGCCCTGCTTCAGCGCGATGGCAGCCTCGGACAGGTAGTAGTCGTTGAACGGGTCGCGGCCACGCAATTCCAGTTCCTTGCTGCGGGCCTGCACCAGCGGGTCGTGCGGCGGCGGGAACGGCAGCTTGTCGATCACCACGCACTGCAGCGCCGCACCGGGCACGTCGATGCCTTCCCAGAAACTGGCGGACCCAACCAGCACACTGCCCGGCGTGTCGAGGAAGCGCTGCAGCAGGCTGCGCTTGGGATGCGTGCCCTGCACCAGCACGACCAGCGGCGTGCCTGCTGCGTTGGCGGCCTCGGTCAGCGCCTCGGCGATCAGCGGCAGCACCCGCAGCGTGGTGGTCAGCACGAAGGTGCGCCCACCCAGCCGGCCGGCCAGCCGCGCCGCCAGGGCGCCCACCGCCGCCGGGTGGCCGGCCTCGTTGGGCTTGGGGAAACGTGGCGGCACCCAGGTGCGGGCATGGGCCGGGTAGTTGAACGGGCTGCCCACCCGCAGCTTGCGGGCGTCTTCCATGGCGGCCGATTCGGTGAACCAGGTCAGTTCGTCGTCGCTGCCCAGCGTGGCCGAGGTGAAGATCCACGCCCGTGGCGCCAGCGCGCGCTGCTCGGTGAACAGGTCGCGGATGTGCAGCGGGCTTTCCACCAGGCGCGCGTCGCGCGGCCCCAGGTCGATCCAGCGCACCCGGTCGGTGGCCGCCGGCATGGCAAAGGCATGGGCGAGGCGGGCGATGCGCTCGCCTCGCTCGACCAGGCGGGTGAAGTCGGGCGCGGTGGCTTCCACCAGGCGGGCGGCGTCGCGCGCAGAGTCGGCAGCGGTGGCCAGGCCGTCCAGTGCGTCGGAAAAGGCCGTATCGCGGCTGCGCTCGTCCCAGCGCAGCTTCAGGATGCCCTTGACGTCGCGCAGCGGCCCGGCGCAGGCCAGGCGCAACTCACGCGCGGCTTTGTCGAGCCCACCTGCCACCTGCTGCCAATCGACCTGCCCGCGGGCATGGGTCAGGCCGGCGGCCAGCAGATCACGCCCGAAGTCGATCACCTGGTTGGACGAGACCATCGTGCCGAGAAACTGCAGCCCCGTTTCCACCAGCTGGTGGGCCTCGTCGAACACCGCTGCCTCCACCGTGGGCAGCAACTCGGCCACGCCGCTGTCGCGCAATGACAGGTCGGCAAAGAACAGGTGGTGGTTGACGACCACCAGGTCGGCGGCCATGGCCTCACGCCGGGCCTTGACGACATGGCAGTTGGCGAATTGCGGACATTCCTGCCCCAGGCAGTTGTCGCGCGTGGACGTGACCAGCGGGATCACGGCGCTGCGCTCGTCCAGGCCATCGATCTCGGCCAAGTCGCCGGTGCGGGTGGACGGCGCCCAGGTCTCGATGCGGGCCAGCGCGCGCACCGCGAAGCGGTCTGGCAAGGTCCCCGTCTCGCGGGCCTGCTGCAGGCGGTGCAGGCAGAGGTAACTGCCCCGGCCCTTGAGCAGTGCAATGCGCACCGGCACCCGCAAGGCATCCCGCAGGCGGGGTAGATCGCGCAGGAACAACTGGTCCTGCAGGCTCTTGGTGGCGGTCGACACCAGCGCTCGCTTGCCCGACAGCAACAGCGGCACCAGGTACGCAAACGTCTTGCCCACCCCGGTGCCGGCCTCCGCCACCAGAGTGGCATGTTCGTCCACCGCGCTGGCCACAGCCGCGGCCAACTGCTGCTGCACGTCGCGTTCGACGAATCCAGGGTCAGCCTGAGACAAGGCACCTTGCGGGCCCAGCGCGTCGCGGGTGGCGCGGGCCAAGTCGCCGGGCGCCTGCGCTGCCGCCGGGTCGGCCATCAGGCAGGTTCCGGCGGGTCGAGTTCAGCTTCCAGCAGCGCGATCTGGTCGCGCAGCAGCAGCCGGCGCTTCTTCAGCCGCCGCAGCGCCAGGTCGTCGGCCGGTGCCTGCTCGGCAGCGCGGTCGATCAGGCTGTCGAGATCGGCGTGGGCCATCCGCAACTCGATCAAGGCGCGTTGGGGCGAACGCAGGTTGATGTCGGCAGCAGGCTCAATGTCCATGGGTGGCAGGAGTTTATAGTGCCAGCCATGATTGCCGCACCGCAGCAGCCCCCTCTGGCCTACCGCCTGCTGGCGGCCACCGCCCTGCACAAGGGCGACCGGCCTTACCAGCAGGACCAGGTTCAGATCCTGCGCCACGCCCGCAGCAAGGACTGCCTGTTGGCCGTGCTGGCCGATGGCATGGGCGGCAAGAGCGGCGGGCGCAAGGCGGCCGACCAGGTGCTGCTGACGGCCCGCCAGCTGTTCGACCGCCATGTGCCGGCCAAGGACCAGGCCGACGACCTGCTGCGCCAGCTGGTGCTGGAGGCGCACCTGATGATCAAGCTGACCGCCATCACGGCAGAAGAAGAGCCCCACAGCACGGTGGCGGCCTTTGTGCTGGGGCCGGGGCTGGGCTGCGTGGTGGTGCATGCCGGTGATTCCCGCGTGTACCACTTCCGCGGCGCCGACCTGGTGAGCCGCACGATGGATGACTCGTATGTGCAGCGGCTGATCGACGAAGGCAAACTCACCGAAGACGGCGCCAACACCCACCCGCAAAGCAACCTGCTGACCGGCTGCCTGGGCACCGCCGCCGAGCCACCGGTGACGCTGCACCATATCGACGCGCTGATGCCCGGTGACACGCTGATGTGCTGCAGCGACGGCCTGTGGCATTACTTCACCCCGCGGGAGCTGGGCATGTATGTCAACAGCTTTGCGCCGCGCGACGCCACCGACATGATGGTGACCCGCGCCCGCCAGCGCGCCAACGGCCATGGCGACAACCTGTCGCTGGCGATGGTCAAGGTCGAGCTGATCGCCTGAGCTGGCGCCTGCTGGTCCGTGCAGGCGCACTCAAGGCGCCGAGGCACCGGGCAGCGGCAGGCCGGCGGCAGGGGTGCGGTGTGCGTCCTGTCTGGCGTTGCGGGCCGCCACCGCGTCCTGGTGGGCCTGGGCGTCCTTCAGCCGTTGCTGCTGCTGGGCCTGCCGCTGTTGGGCGGCCTGTGCAGCGGCTGATGCAGACGGCGGCGGCCGCACCGCACGCCGCACCGCTGGCGGCGAGACGGCCGACGCCGCGCCGTCCGTTGCCAAGGGCTTCGCCGGCACCGGTCGCTCGGCAGCGGCCGACTGGCGCTCCTGGATCACACGCAGCCGTTCCACCGCCCGTTCGCGGCGGCGGGCGTCGTCAAGCAGGTGAATCTGTCGTTGCAGCGGCTCCAGCGCCGCCCGGCGCGCCTGTTTCGCCTGGTCCAGGCACTGGTTGACGACGAAACGGGCTTCGCAACCCTGGCGCGCGGCGTCGTAGCGGGCCTCCACCGCCTGGCGGTCGGCAGCAATGCGCTGGCGCTCGGCCGCATCGGTGTCAGGCGCTGCAGTCACGGCACAGCACCACAGAGCCAGGGCCCAGGCAGTGACGCTGGGCAGGCCCCGTGTCATGTGATGCGGGTGTCGACTTCGCGCCGCTCCAGCGCCAGATAGTCGGCCGACTGCATCTCCTGCAGTCGCGACACGGTGCGCGGAAACTCGTGCGACAACGGCCCTGCGGTGTACAGCTGCTCTGGCGGCACGGCAGCCGAGATCACCAGCTTGACGCGCCGGTCGCACAGCACGTCGACCAGCAAGGTGAAGCGCCGCGCCTCGCTGGCGAACTTGGGCGGCATCTGCGGCACGTTGCTCAGGATCACGGTGTGGAACTGCTGGGCCAGTTCCAGGTAGTCGTTCTGTGAGCGCGGGCCGCCGCACAGGGTGCGGAAGTCGAACCACACCACGCCGCCAGCGCGGCGCACCGCCTTCAGTTCGCGGTGCTCGATGTGCAGCAGCGGGCTCTCGTCACGCGCCTCGGCCAGCTGGGTGAAGGTGGCCTCCAGTGCCGCATCGGCCGCCTGGCCCAGGGGCGTGTGGTAAAGCTGGGCCTGCTCCAGCGTGCGACGGCGGTAGTCGCATCCGTTGTCGACATTGATCACTTCCAGCTGGTTCTTCAGCAACTCGATCGCCGGCATGATGCGGTCGCGGTGCAGCCCGTTGGGGTACAGCGCGTCGGGCTCGAAGTTGCTGGTGGTGACGATGCTCACCCGGTTGGCGAACAGTGCGTCCAGCAGCCGGTGCAGGATCATCGCGTCGGTGACGTCAGCCACGTGGAACTCATCGAAGCAGATCAGCCGGAACTTGCGCGAGATGCGCTTGCCCAGTTCATCCAGCGGGTTGACCGTGCCCTTCAGTTCCTGCAGCTCGCGGTGCACTTCGCGCATGAATTCATGGAAGTGCAACCGGGTCTTGCGCTGCAGCGGCACGGCCTGGAAGAAGCAGTCCATCAGGAAACTCTTGCCCCGGCCCACGCCGCCGTGCATGTACACCCCCCGCGGGATCGGCGGCTTCACCAGCATCTTGGTCAGCGCATTGGTGCGGCGCGACTTGTAGGCCGCCCACTCGTCCTGGCAGCGCTGCAGTGATGCGACGGCCCGCAGCTGCGCAGGGTCGGCGGTGTAGCCGCGCTCACGCAGGGTCTGCTGGTACAGGTCAGTGACGGAGGTCATGCGGGATGCCGGAAAGCAGAGCGGGCCAGTATCACTGGCCCGCCGCGGGGATGCCGTCGCTCAGGCGAAACGGCGTCAGAAGTTCAGGGTGCGCTTGTCCACTGCCAGCGCGGCTTCCTTGGTCGCCTCACTCAAGCTGGGGTGCGCATGGCAGATACGGGCAATGTCCTCGGCACTGGCCTTGAACTCCATCGCCACCACGGCTTCGGCGATCAGCTCACTGGCCTGCGGTCCGACGATGTGCACGCCCAGGATCTCGTCGGTCGTGGCATCGGCCAGGAACTTGACGAAGCCGGTGGTGTCGCCCAGCGCCCGTGCCCGGCCGTTGGCCAGGAACGGGAACTGCCCGGCCTTGTAGGCCACACCGTCGGCCTTCAGCTGCTGCTCGGTGCGGCCCACCCAGGCGATCTCGGGCGATGTGTAGATCACCCAGGGGATGGTGTTGAAGTTGACGTGGCCGTGCTGGCCGGCGATGCGCTCGGCCACCGCCACGCCCTCTTCTTCAGCCTTGTGCGCCAGCATGGGGCCGCGCACCACGTCGCCCACCGCCCACACGTTGGGCAAGTTGGTCTTGCAGTCGCCGTCGACGACGATCGCGCCGCGCGCATCGAGCTGCAGGCCGACCGCTTCCACGTTCAAGCCGACGGTGTTGGGCACCCGGCCAATGGAGACGATCAGGCGTTCCACGTCCAGCTTGACGGCTTCACCCTTGGCATTGGCATAGCTGACGACCACGCCCTTCTTGCCCACCTTGACGTCGCTGATGCTGACGCCGAACTCGAACTTCAGGCCCTGCCTGGTGAAGGCCTTGAGCGCCTCTTTCGCCACACCTTCGTCCACCGCAGCCAGGAAGCCGGGCATGGCCTCCAGCACGGTGACCTCGGCGCCCAGGCGGCGCCAGACCGACCCCATCTCCAGGCCGATCACGCCCGAGCCGATCACGCCCAACGTCTTGGGCACCGCGCCGATGCGAAGCGCGCCGTCGTTCGACAGCACCCGGTCCTCGTCGAAAGCAGCAGCGGGCAGTGCGCGGGCGCTGGACCCGGTGGCCACGATCACGTGCGTGCCGACCAGGGTGTCGGTCGTGGGGCCGCTGACAGCGACTTCGTACGCGCCATCGGCGACCTTCACGAAAGCGCCGCGGCCATGGAAGAAGCTGACCTTGTTCTTCTTCAGCAGGTACAGGATGCCGTCGTTGTTCTGCTTGACCACGGTGTCCTTGCGGCCCAGCATCTTGGCAACGTCGATGCTGAGGTCGCTCAGGCCGATGCCGTGGTCGGCAAAGTGGTGGCCGGCATGCTCGAAGTGCTCGCTGCTCTGCAGCAGGGCCTTGCTGGGGATGCAGCCCACGTTGGTGCAGGTGCCGCCCGGGGCGGGGCCACCCTTGGCGTTCTGCCATTCGTCGATGCAGGCGACCTTGAAGCCGAGCTGGGCCGCGCGGATGGCGGCAATGTAGCCGCCGGGGCCGCCGCCGATGACGATGACGTCGAAAGTTTGGGACATGGTGCAACCAGGTTGTTGGTGTGTGCCGGCCGATGGACGCTGACGCTGTGCGCTATTCCAGCGGCACGAAGATCCACAGCAGGATGTAGAGCAAGCCGCCTGCCCCGCCAAAGAGGAACAGCAGCGTGAGGATCAGCCGCCAGGCCCAGGACTCGACGCCGGTGATGGTCGCCAGGCCACCACAGACGCCACCGATCCACTTGTCGGCGCGTGAACGGCGCAGGCGATTGACCGCCGCCGCCGCACCGCCCGGCAGGCCATGGGCCGCAGTACCGTCGAGCAGCCCTCGCTTGGCTTGGTCGAACTCGGCCTGCGTCAGCACGCCCCGCTCACGCAGGGATTCCAGCTTGCCCAGTTCGTCAGCCAGTGACATGGCGGCCTTTCAGGTGTGGGATCAGATGTCGAAGAGCAGGCGTGCCGGGTCTTCCAGCGCGTCCTTCATCGTCACCAGGCCCAGCACGGCTTCGCGGCCGTCGATGATGCGGTGGTCGTAGCTCATCGCCAGGTAATTGATCGGCCGGATGACGATCTGGCCGTTCTCCACCACCGCGCGGTCCTTGGTGGCATGCACGCCCAGGATGGCCGACTGCGGCGGGTTGATGATGGGCGTGGACAGCATCGAGCCGAAGGTGCCGCCGTTGCTGATGGAGAAGGTGCCACCGGTCAGCTCGTCGATGCCGAGCTTGCCGTCGGCCGCCTTCTTGCCGAACTCGGCGATCTTCTTCTCGATGTCGGCAAAGCTCATCTGGTCGGCATTGCGGATCACCGGCACCACCAGGCCGCGCGGGCTGCCCACGGCGATGCCGATGTCGAAGTAGCCGTGGTAGACGATGTCGGTGCCGTCGACGCTGGCGTTGAGCACAGGGTACTTCTTGAGCGCAGCCACCGCGGCCTTGACGAAGAAGCTCATGAAGCCGAGCTTGACGCCGTGTTCCTTCTCGAACTTCTCCTGGAACTTCTTGCGCATGTCCATCAGCGGCGCCATGTTCACCTCGTTGAAGGTGGTCAGGATGGCGTTGGTGGACTGGCTCTGCACCAGGCGCTCGGCGATGCGGGCGCGCAGGCGGCTCATCGGCACGCGCTGTTCAGGCCGCTCGCCCAGGTTCATGCCCATCGGCGCGGCCACGGCGGGCAGCAGCTTGGCGGCGGCGGGCGCCGGGGCGGCAGCGCGGGGCGCGGGCGCAGGTGCGGGTGCGGCGGGAGAGGCAGCACCCGCGGCCACGGCACCCAGCACGTCGCCCTTGGTGATGCGGCCGTCCTTGCCGGTGCCGGCCACCGCGCTGGCGGCCAGGTTGTTGTCGGCCAGCAGCTTGGCGGCGGCGGGCATGGCCACGCCGGCCTTGCTGCTGCTGGCAGCAGCGGCGGGCACCGGTGCGGCGGCAGCCGGGGCTGCCGCCGCAGGTGCTGCGGCACCAGCATGGGCAGCGGTGTCGATGCGGGCGATGACCTGGTCACTGACAACGGTGCTGCCGTCGCCCATCACCAGTTCCACCAGCACGCCGGCGGCAGGTGCGGGCACCTCCAGCACCACCTTGTCGGTCTCGACCTCGATGAGGATCTCGTCGATGGCGACGGCTTCGCCAGGCTTCTTCTTCCATTGCAGCAGCGTGGCTTCAGCCACCGATTCAGACAGCTGCGGGACCTTGACTTCTACGATTGCCATGATGTTTCTCGGTATTCATTGGATGCGCCGCGCACGCGCGGCCGGGTCGGGCCCGACCAGAGGCTGACACAGGGACAGCGCGCAGCGCCCGCCCCTGCTGAGCGCAGGATCACTTGGTCAAGACAAAGCCCTTGAGCTTGCCGTAGGCCTGGTCCAGCAGCGCCTTCTGCTGGTCCTGGTGCAGGTGGGCGTAGCCCACCGCGGGGCTGGCCGAGGCCGGGCGCCCGGCATAGCCGAGCTTCTGGCCTTCTTGCATGTTTTCGTGGATGTAGTGCTGCACGAAGAACCAGGCACCCTGATTCTGCGGCTCATCCTGGCACCACACCACCTCGGTGGCGTTGGGGTAGCGCTTGATCTCGGCCACAAACGCCTTGTGCGGGAACGGATACAACTGCTCGACGCGGATGATGGCCACGTCGGACGCCTTCTTCTCGTCGCGCTTCTTGACCAGGTCGTAGTACACCTTGCCCGAGCAGGCAATGATGCGCTTGACCTTGTCGGCGACGATGTCGGCGTTTTGCTCCGGGATCACCGTCTGGAAGCCACCGCGGGTGAACTCGGCCAGCGGCGAGGTGGCGTCCTTGTTCCGCAGCAGGCTCTTGGGCGTCATGATGACCAGCGGCTTGCGGAACATGCGCACCATCTGCCGGCGCAGCACATGGAAGATCTGGCTGGCCGAGGTGGGCTGCACGATCTGCATGTTGTTGTCGGCAGCCAGCTGCATGAAGCGCTCCAGCCGCGCGCTGCTGTGCTCGGGGCCCTGGCCTTCATAGCCATGCGGCAGCATCATCGTCAAGCCGTTGGCGCGGCCCCACTTCACTTCACCACTGGCGATGAACTGGTCGATCACCACCTGGGCGCCGTTGACGAAGTCGCCGAACTGGGCTTCCCAGATCGTCAGCGTGTTCGGCTCAGCGCTTGCGTAGCCGTACTCGAAGCCCAGTACCGCTTCTTCCGACAGGATCGAATCGATGACGGTGAACGGCGCCTGGCTGTCGGCAATGTGCTCCAGCGGCACATAGGTGCCCACGTCCCACTTCTCGCGGTTCTGGTCGTGCAGCACGGCGTGGCGGTGCACGAAGGTGCCGCGGCCGCAGTCTTCGCCACTCAGGCGCACCGCATAGCCGCTGGCCACCAGCGACGCATAGGCCAGGGTCTCGCCCATGCCCCAATCGACGTTGACATCGCCACGGCCCATGGCGGCGCGGTCGGCCAGCACCTTCTCGACCAGCGGGTGCACCTTGAAGTTGGCGGGCACGGTGGTGATGCGCTCAGCCAGGCGCTTGATCTCGGCCAGCGGCAGCGCGGTGTCGGCGGCATCAGTCCACTTCTTGCCGAGGAAGGGCGCCCAGTCGACGGCGTACTTGCTCTTGAAGTTGGTCAGCACCGGGTCCATGGTGTGGCGGCCTTCGTCGAAGGCGGCGCGCAGCTGCTTGACCATGTCTTCCGGGCCGCCCTCGGGCAGCACGTTCTGCGCCACCAGCTTGTCGCCGTACAACTTGCGGGTACCGGGGTGCTTGGCGATCACCTTGTACATCAGCGGCTGGGTCAGGGACGGCGTGTCCTGCTCGTTGTGGCCCAGCTTGCGGAAGCAGATGATGTCGACGACCACGTCCTTCTTGAACTGCTGGCGGTAGTCGAGTGCCAGCTGGGTGCACAGCACCACGGCTTCGGGGTCGTCGCCGTTGACGTGCAACACCGGCGCCTCGATCATCTTGACGACGTCGCTGCAATACAACGTGCTGCGTGAATCACGCGGGTCGCTGGTGGTGAAGCCGATCTGGTTGTTGATGACGATGTGCAGCGTGCCGCCGGTGTAGTAACCGCGCGTCTGCGCCAGGGCCAGGGTCTCCATCACCACGCCCTGGCCGGCGAAGGCCGCGTCACCGTGCACCAGCACCGGCAGCACCTCGGCCCCGGTCTTGTCGCCGCGGCGGTCCATGCGGGCCTTGACGCTGCCCTCGACCACCGGGTTGACGATCTCCAGGTGGCTGGGGTTGAAGGCCAGGCTCAGGTGCACCGCACCCCCAGGGGTGGAGATGTCGGAGCTGAAGCCCTGGTGGTACTTCACGTCGCCCGAGGGCAGGTTCTCGGGCGCGGTGTGGTCAAACTCGGCGAACAGATCCTTGGGCATCTTGCCCAGGGTGTTGACCAGCACGTTGAGACGCCCACGGTGGGCCATGCCGATGACCATCTCCTGCACGCCCTTGGCGCCCGCGCGCTGCACCACCTCGTCCATGCTGGCGATGAAGCTTTCGCTGCCTTCCAGGCTGAAGCGCTTCTGGCCGACGTACTTGGTGTGCAGATAGCGTTCCAGGCCTTCGGCGGCAGTCAGCCGGTCGAGGATGTGCTTCTTCTCGCCGATGTTGAAACTGGGCTTGCTGCGGGTGGATTCCAGCCGCTCCTGCCACCAGCGCTTCTCGGCCGGGTCGGTGCAGTGCATGAACTCGGCGCCGATGGTGCCGCAGTAGGTCTCTCGCAGCGCCTGCACGATCTCGCGCAGGCTCATGTTCTCCGACTTGGTGAAGTAGGTGTTCGCCGCGCTGAACGTGATGTCCATGTCGGACTCGCTCAGGTCATAGAACGCCGGCTCCAACTCGGGGATCTTGGGGCGCTCGGTGCGCTTGAGCGGGTCGAGGTCGGCCCAGCGGCTGCCCAGGAAACGGTAGGCGGCGATCAGCGACTGCACATGCACCTGCTTGCGCGCCACCGCCAGGTCGGCGGAACTGGCCTTCAGGGCAAAGGCGTTGGCCTTGGCGCGCTGGGCGAAGCTTTCGACCACTGGGGCGTGGGCCACATCACGTGCTTCCGAGCCATCGGTGGCCGGCACGTTCTGCAGGTTGTCGAAATAGGCGCGCCAGTTGTCGGGCACGCTGCCGGGGTTGTCGAGATAGGCTTCGTACAGCTCTTCGACGTACGGGGCATTGCCACCGAACAGGTACGAGGTGGACCTGTGTTGCTGCATCATCGTTCGCTCACCTTTTGCCCCGGTTTCCAGGGCACGGCTGGGTAAAAAACCTTCCGCGGCCCGGCCCGACCGGTTGGCGGATTGCGACCCGCCTTGCTGTTGTCTCGAACGGCTCTTCAGCCATTCAGCAAGGGGCACGAAAGGACCTAGTTTGATCTGCGAGCCGGACTGTAGCACTCTTGTTTTGCGGCTCTACGCGTCGATTAGACACCTGCGAACCTTCTGTTTGGCTGACAAAAGCGCGGGTTTGGCGGCCAGACTGGCGCCCTGATGGCCCACGCCCTGATCTACCTGCATGCCGCAGCGCCGGCCAAGCCCGCCGTGGGCGCGGCCTGCAATGGCTGCGGCGTGTGCTGTGCCTGGCAGCCCTGCCCACTGGGCGTGCTGGTCAGTGGCCGGCGCAGCGGCAGGTGCGCGGCACTGCGCTGGGACGACGGTGCCCGCCAGTACCGCTGCGCCATGGTGCAGGCGCCTGAATCGGCCTGGCCCGCCTTGCCACAGATGCTGCGCCCGGCGCTGCGCCGCCTGGCGCGCCGCTGGATCGCCGCCGGCGCGGGCTGCGACTGCGATGCCGAGACCACACCAGGTTGAGACCCTGAGGGAACATCCTCTGCGACGGCGCGCGGCTTGCCTCTAGCATCCGGGGTTTTTGACCCCCTGGGAGCCCCTCCATGAATCTGAAGCTTGCCTTGAAGGCCGCCGCTGCCGCGGCACTGCTGGCCACCAGCCTGGCGATGGCGCCGGTGCACGCCACCACCTTGCGCTGGGCCGCGCAGAACGACATCCTGACGCTGGATCCGCATTCGCAGAACCACGCCACCACCAATGCCATCCTGCAGCACGCCTATGAAGGCCTGACCCGCTACAACGCCAAGTACGAGCCCGAGCCGGCGCTGGCCACCAAGTGGACCTCCATCAGCCCCACCCAGGTGCGGTTCGAATTGCGCAAGGGCGTCAAATTCCATGACGGTTCGCCCTTCACCGCCGACGACGTGGTGTTCAGCTTCGGCCGCATCAAGCAGCCGCAGGGCACGATGTCGATCTACGTGGCCGGCATCGCCGACATCAAGAAGATCGACGACCACACCGTCGATTTCATCCTGGCCGGCCCGAACCCGCTGTTGCTGCGCAACATCGGCGACTTCTTCATCATGAGCAAGACCTGGGCGGACAAGAACAAGACCGCCAACGTGCAGGACTACAAGGCCAAGGAAGAGAACTTCGCCTCGCGCAACGTCAACGGCACCGGTGGCTACAAGATCACCGGCTGGACACCCGACCAGCGCGTCACCATGACCACCAACCCAGACTGGTGGGACAAGGCCAACGCCAGCAACGTGACCGAGGTGGTCTACACCCCGATCAAGGCCGACGCGACCCGCATCGCCGCCCTGCTGTCGGGCGACGTGGACATGGTGACCGACCTGCCCACCCAGGACGTGGCCCGGCTGCGCGGCGATGCCAAGTTGAAAGTGGCCGACGGCCACGAAGTGCGCACCATCTTCATCGCCCTGGACCAGTTCAGCCCCGAGCTGAAGTACAGCGACGTGAAGGGCAAGAACCCGTTCAAGGACAAGCGCGTGCGCGAGGCGCTGAACCTGGCGGTCGACCGCGAGGCGATCAAGCGCGCCACGATGCGCGGTCTGTCGCTGCCCGCGAGCATCATGGTGGCGCCGGGCGTCAACGGCCACACGCCTGACATCGACGTGGTGATCAAGCCCGATGCCGACAAGGCCAAGAAGCTGCTGGCCGACGCCGGTTACCCCAACGGCTTCGAGTTCCAGCTGAACTGCCCGAACAACCGCTACGTCAACGACGAGGAGATCTGCCAGAACCTGGTGTCGATGTGGGCGCGCATCGGCGTGAAGACCAAGCTGGCCTCCGAAGGCATGGCCACCTTCATCCAGAAGGTGCAGAACTTCGACTCGTCGGCCTACCTGCTGGGCTGGGGCGTGGCCACGTTCGACGCGCAGTACTCGCTGCAATCCCTGGCGCGCACCCGCACCACCGGCCCGGACGGCAACTTCAACTTCTCCCGCGTCAGCGACCCCCAGGTCGACAAGCTGGTGGACGCGATGAAGACCGAGACCGACGTGGCCAAGCGCAACGCGATGATCCGCGAGGCGCTGCTGCGCACCCGGGACGAGTTTCTGTTCGTGCCGCTGCACCACCAGCTGCGGCCCTGGGCGATGAAGACCAGCGTGACCACGCTGCACCGTGCCGATGACCGGCCTGCAGCGCGCTTCACCAACATGAAGTGAGTTCGGCGTCTACCGCATCGCATGGGGCCTTCGGGCCCCATTTTCTTGAGCCATCAGATCGGCTGTGGGCTCTTGTCGGTCATAGCGGGCAGAGAACAGCCGACATTCAACGGTCTGTACGGGGACGAGGGCGCCGGGTACCTGGCCGACTCCATGTCCCCCCGGGCCTCAAGGCCCTCCTTCCTTTACTTACGTCGGCCAGGCACCCGACGCCCTCGCCCTGGAGACAGCCGTGGCCTTCGAAGGCCAAGGACCCGCGCGCCACGGTGGTGCCTGAGGGTCGGGTCGGGCGGGCCTGTTCTGCGTAAGTAGAAGGGAGGGCCGGAGGCCCGGAATGACATGGAGCAGAACAGGCCCGCTCGGCCCGGCGCGATCGCTCAGGCGTGTCGAACGCCGGCTTTCAGCATCAACAGAATATGGCACCAGAGAGCCCCAAGCGGAAGCTCAACCCGGCAGGCTGCTGCGCACCACCCGCCCGCCTTGCATCACCAGCCGAATACCGGTGGCGGGCGCGGCCAGCATGTCGAGGTGGACGGTCGGGTCGCCATCGACCACCAGCAGGTCGGCCCAGGCACCTGACACCAACTGGCCGATCTGGCCTTCGGCGCGCAGCAGGCGCGCGGCGGTGATGGTGGCACCCTGCAGCACCTCCACCGGGCCCATGGCCTGCAGGCGGATGCCGAACTCGGCGTTCTGCTGCGCATGCATGTGGCCCAGCAGGTCGGTGCCGAAGACCACGGGCACACCTTCGGCCCGGGCGATGCGCACCGATTCCAGGCCCGCCGCGCGCACGGTGTCGAGCTTGGCCAGCATCTCGGCGCTCCAGCCCAGGCGCCCGCCTTCTGCCGCCAGCGCGGCGTAGGTGACGAGCGTGGGCACCAGGTATGCGCCGTGTTGCTTCATCAGGCGCGCGGTGGGCACATCCAGCAGGTTGCCGTGCTCGATGCTGCGCACGCCCGCCTGCACCGCGCGGGTGATGGCGCGCGGTGAGTAGGCATGCGCCATGGCATACAGGTTGGCGGCCTCGGCCTCTTCCACCGCAGCGCGCAGTTCGTCCAGCGAGAACTGCGTGCCCTCCAGCGGATCGGTCGGGCTGCTCACACCGCCGCCGGCCATGATCTTGATCTGGTTGGCGCCGGTGCGCACCTGCTCGCGCACCGCCCGCCGCACCTCGCCCACGCCATCGGCGATGGCCCCCACCAGGCCCAGGCCGGCGCAGCTGCAGAACCAGTTGCGCTGGCGCACGCCCTTGGGCCGCTGGTCGGCATGGCCACCGGTCTGGCTGATGGGCGCCCCGGCGATGAACAGTCGTGGCCCTTCGAAGATGCCGCGGGCCTGCGCTTCCTGCAGGCCGTAGTCGGCCCCTGCCGCATCGCGCACGGTGGTGAAGCCGCGGTGCAGCATCTCGCGCATCACCACGCTGGTCTCGGCGGTGATCAGCGTGGGCGGCTGTAGGCCCAGCGTGGTCAGGTCGTGGCTGGTGGCCGTGACATGCACGTGCGCGTCCACCAGCCCCGGCAGCACCACCCGGCCGCCGGCGTCGATGACCGTTACGCCATCGGCCGGCACAGGCTCGGTGGTGATGGACGCGATGCGCGGGCCGTCGAGGATGATCGTCGACAGCGGGCCGACCACGCCGGCGGCGCTGTCGAATGGCCGCGCGTTGGAGACAAGCTGACGGGCGGCCATGGGCGGGCGCGTCAGACGGTGGCGAGCACCGGCAAGCCCAGGCGCTGGCGCGCGGCGTTGTATTCACGCCGGAGCTTGGCCACGTAGTCGTGCGTGGTGTAGACCTTGTCGATGGCGCCGATGCCCTGGCCGCAGCCCCAGATGTCCTTCCAGGCCTTCTTCGCGCCACCGCCGTCGACATTGCCGAAGTTCATCTTGCTGGGGTCGCTGACCGGCAGGTTGTCGGGGTCGAGGCCGGCGTTGCGGATGCTGGGCGCCAGGTAGTTGCCATGCACGCCGGTGAACAAGTTGCTGTAGACGATGTCGTCGGAGTTGCTGTCAACGATGGACTGCTTGTAGCCGTCCATCGCGCGGGCTTCTTCGGTCGCGATGAAGGCCGAGCCGATGTAGGCGAAATCGGCGCCCATCGCCTGCGCAGCCAGCACCGCGTCCCCGGTGGCGATGCTGCCGGAGAGCGCCAGCGGGCCGTCGAACCACTGGCGGATTTCCTGGATCAGGGCGAACGGGCTCTTGGTGCCGGCATGGCCACCGGCGCCAGCAGCCACGGCGATCAGGCCGTCTGCACCCTTCTCGACCGCCTTGTGGGCATGCTTGTTGTTGATGATGTCGTGCAGCACCACGCCGCCCCAGCCGTGCACCGCCTCGTTGATGTCGACCCGTGCGCCCAGGCTGGTGATGATGATCGGCACCTTGAACTTGGCGCAGGCCGCCATGTCATGGTCGAGCCGGTCGTTGCTCTTGTGCACGATCTGGTTGATGGCGTAAGGCGCGGCCTTGCGGTCAGGATGGGCCCTGTCCCAGGCAGCCAGGCCCTCGGTGATCTCATGCAGCCATTCATCCACCTGGCTGGCAGGCCTGGCGTTCAGCGACGGCATCGAGCCCACCACGCCGGCGGTGCACTGGGCGATGACCAGCTTGGGCGTGCTGATGATGAACAGCGGTGAGCCGATGATGGGCAGCGGCAGGTTGGACAAGGCGGCGGGCAAGGGCACGGCAGGCTCCAGGGGTCAAGGGGTGTGAATCAAGCGGGGCCAGTGTGCGAGTGCGCACCGGCCAGCCACTATCACCGGAGCGACATGGCGCCCCGGGGTGGTCAACGGGCGATCAGAACGCGTCCAGCGCCATCTCGGTGACGCCTTCGGCGCCGTCGACGATGCTGTCGCGCACGCCGGGCGCCTTGCTCAGGATGTGGTCGGCGTAGAAGCGGGCGGTGGTGATCTTGGCGCGCATGAAGTCGGGCTCGACACCGGCGGCCAGCTGGTCTTCGGCGGCGATCAGCGAGCGGGCCATCTGCCAGCCCGCCATCACGTTGCCGGCCAGCATCAGGTAGGGCACGCTGCCGGCGAACACCGCGTTCGGGCTGGCCTTGGCGCCACCGGCGATGAAGCCCACCGCGTCCAGCAGCGCCAGGCGCGCCGCCGTCAACCGCTTGGCCATGGCCTGCGCGGCGCCGCTGCTGCGGGCGGCCAGTTGCGCCTCGGTGTCCTGGATCTGCGCGCAGATGGCGCGCACCGTGGCGCCGCCATCGCGCGCGGTCTTGCGGCCCACCAAGTCATTCGCCTGGATGGCGGTGGTGCCTTCGTAGATGGTCAGGATCTTGGCGTCGCGGTAGTACTGCGCCGCGCCGGTCTCCTCGATGAAGCCCATGCCGCCGTGCACCTGCACGCCCAGGCTGGTGACTTCCAGGCTCATCTCGGTGCTGTAGCCCTTGACCAGCGGCACCATGAATTCATAGAAGGCCTGGTTCTGCTTGCGCACCGCCGCGTCAGGGTGGGCATGGGCGGCATCCAGCGCGGCGGCGGCCACGAAGGCCATGGCGCGGCAGCCCTCGGTGTAGGCGCGCATGGTCATCAGCATGCGCTTGACATCGGGGTGGTGGATGATCGGCGCGGCGGCATTCAGGCTGCCGTCGACCGGGCGGCTCTGCACCCGGTCACGTGCGTACTGCACCGCCTTCTGGTAGGCCCGCTCAGCCACCGCGATGCCCTGCTGGCCCACCGCGAAGCGGGCGGCGTTCATCATCACGAACATGTATTCCAGGCCGCGGTTCTCCTGGCCCACCAGGTAGCCCACCGCACCACCGTGGTCGCCGTACTGCAGAACGGCCGTGGGGCTGGCCTTGATGCCCATCTTGTGCTCGATGCTGACGCAGTGCACGTCGTTGCGCGCGCCCAGGCTGCCGTCGGCATTGACCATGAACTTCGGGCAGACGAACAGCGAGATGCCCTTCACGCCCTCGGGCGCGCCCACCACCCGGGCCAGCACCAGATGGACGATGTTCTCGGCCATGTCGTGCTCACCGTAGGTGATGTAGATCTTGGTGCCAAACAGCTTGTAGGTGCCATCGGGCTGCGGCTCGGCGCGGCTGCGCACCATGCTCAGGTCCGAGCCGGCCTGCGGCTCGGTCAGGTTCATCGTGCCGGTCCAGCGACCTTCGACCATCGGTGCCAGGTAGCGGGCCTTCAGCTCGTCGCTGCCAGCGGTCAGCAGGGCTTCGATGGCACCGTCGGTCAGCAGCGGGCACAGCGCAAAGCTCATGTTGGCGCTGTTGACCATCTCGATGCAGGCGGCGTGGATCAGCTTGGGCAGGCCCTGGCCACCGAATTCCACCGGGTGGTGAACCCCCTGCCAGCCGCCGGCGCCGTACTGCTTGAAGGCGTCCTTGAAGCCGGCGGTGGTGGTGACCACGCCGTCCTTGAACGACGAGGGGGCCTTGTCGCCTTCCCAGTTCAGCGGGGCAATCACGTCCTGGTTGAGCTTGGCGCATTCGTCCAGCACCGCGGCGGCGGTGTCGGGGCCGGCGTCCTCGAAGCCGGGCAGCGTGGCCACGGCTTCCAGGCCGGCCACCTGGTTCATCACGAACAGCATGTCCTTGACGGGGGCAAGATAAGTCATTTCAGTCTCCGGATGCAGCAAGGGCGCCGACTTCGGCGCCCTTGGGGGGTTCATGCAAGCCTCAGCGGCAGCGCGTCACAGGCTGTTGATCAGCTCGGGCACGGCGACGAACAGGTCGGCCTCCAGGCCATAGTCGGCCACGCTGAAGATCGGTGCCTCGGCGTCCTTGTTGATCGCCACGATCACCTTGCTGTCCTTCATGCCGGCCAGGTGCTGGATGGCGCCCGAGATGCCGGCTGCGATGTACAGCGACGGCGCCACGATCTTGCCGGTCTGGCCCACCTGCCAGTCATTGGGGGCGTAACCCGCATCCACCGCCGCGCGGCTGGCGCCGAGCGCGGCGCCCAGCTTGTCGGCCAGGGGCGTCAGCACTTCATTGAATTTCTCGCTGCTGCCCAGGGCGCGGCCGCCGCTGACGATGATCTTGGCGGCGGTCAGCTCGGGCCGATCGTTCTTGGCGATCTCGCTGCGCACCCAGGTGGCGTTGGCGCTGGCGGCCACAGCGGCAATGACTTCCACCGCACCGCTGCCACCGCTGGCGGCGGCGGCGTCGAAGCCGGTGGTGCGCACGGTGATCACCTTGGTGGCGTCACTGCTCTGCACCGTGGCGATGGCGTTGCCGGCGTAGATCGGGCGCTCGAAGGTGTCGGCGCTGATGACCTTGGTGGCGTCGCTGATCTGGGCCACGTCCAGCAGCGCAGCCACGCGGGGCGACACGTTCTTGCCCGCGGCGGTGGCCGGGAACAGCAGGTGGCTGTAGCCCCCCGCCACGGCCACCACCTGGGCGGCCAGGTTCTCGGCCAGGCCATGGCCCAGGCCGGCGTCGTCGGCA
>JBBAPL010000034.1:0-41522 GCA_040400895.1 Aquabacterium sp. | reverse complement strand
TAGGTGGCATGCAGGCCCGACACCTTGTCGGCAAACAACATCGGCAGGTAGCGCGGCGCCGGGTTGCCGTCCACCCGCGGCAGCAGCGCGGCGGCGCCGGTGCTGGCCTGGATCACGTCGTCATAGGCCTGCAGCCCGGCGTACGGCCCTTCCAGCCCGAAGCCGGTGCAGTGCACGTAGACGATGTCGGGCCGCAGCGCGCGCACCGCGTCGTAGCCCAGGCCGAGCCGGTCGACTGCCTCGGGGCGGATGTTGTGCAGCAACACGTCGGCGGTGGCGATCAGGCGCTGCAGCGCGGTGCGGCCGGTGTCGGTCTTCATGTCCCACACCACCGAGCGCTTGCCGCGGTTCAGCCGCAGGAACACCGGGCCCATGCCGGGCGTGTGCGCCGGCGTGCCGATCAGCCGCACCATGTCGCCCTCGGGCGGCTCGATCTTGATGACGTCGGCACCCAGGTCGGCCAGGGTCTGGGTGCAGTAGGGGCCGAACACCACGGTGCTCAGGTCGACCACGCGCAGGCCGGCCATGGGGGCCTGGCGCGCCGCGTCAGGCCGACTCAGCGGTGCCGGCGCTGCGCCGGCTGGGTCGTGTTGCATGCGTCTGGCCTCGGTGAAATGGGACGCGCACCAGGCACCGCCCGGCCGCCGGAGATGTTGCACAGCCCACCGCCTGGCGCCCATCGTCGGTTCCGACGACCGCGTTTTTCCTGGGGGTCGAATTGTCGTAAACGAGGGTTGCGAACGGTGGGACGCTTGGCACCATCCGCGCACTGCCAACCCCTTCGATGGAGTTTCCGATGAAGTTTGCCCCCGCCCTCTTTCTGGCCTGCGCCGGCCTCATTGCCACCGCCCCGGCCGCCCTGGCCCAGAAGACCTGGAAGGTCGGCTCGGCCGCCCAGCCCGGGTCGGTGCTGATCCAGTTCGTCGACGAGACGGCCCAGAAGATCGGCGAAGGCACCAAGGGCGAGGTCAAGGCCGAACGCCTGTTCATCGGCAGCGAGCAGGAAGCCACGCAGCAGGTGGTGCGCGGCCGCATCGAGATCGGCAGCATCTCCTACACCGGCACCTCCGGCCTGGTGCCCGAGGCCGCGGTGCTGAACATGCCCTACGTCTGGGTCAGCACGGCCGAGAAGGACTTCGTCACCGACAAGTTCGCGCTGCCGGTGCTGCGCAAGATCTACGACTCCAAGGGCCTGGTCCTGCTGGGCCTGGGCGAGGTGGGCTGGAACGACGTGGTCTGCAAGAAGGCCTGCCTGACGCCCGACTCGGTCAAGGGCATCAAGGTGCGCATCGCGCCGTCGCCCGCGTCCAAGATGTTCTGGACCTCGCTGGGCGGCAACGGCGTGCAGATGCCGCTGTCCGAGCTGTTCCCGGCGCTGCAGAGCGGCCTGGTCGATGCGGCCGACCTGCCCTTCCCGTACTACGTCACCACGCCGGCGGCGCAGAGCGCACCGCACTACGTGCTGACCCAGCACCTGCACCACGGCAGCGTGATCGTCGCCAACAAGGCGGCTTGGGACACCCTGACGCCGGCGCAGAAGCAGGCAGTGCAGGCGGCGATGCCCGACGTCGTGCGCATGCGCAAGGCGGTGACCGACGAGGTCGCGCCCAAGATGGCAGAGTTCAAGGCCAAGGGCGGCTTCGTGCATGAACTGACCGCCGCCCAGCGCGCCGAATGGCGCAAGCTGGTGCAGCCCAACCAGGAAGCCCTGGTCAAGGAGATGGGCCCGATGGCGCCTGAACTGTGGGCCGCCATCCAGAAGGGCAAGGCCGAGTACGCCGCCGGCGGCGGCAAGTAAGCCGACCCATGTCACGCATTGCAGGATGACCCATGGAACCAGTCCAGAAACTACTGAAAGCGCTGTGGACGGTGGAGGCGACGATCTGCGTCATCGCCTTCTGCGCCACCGCGCTGGCGCTGATGGCCGACGTGCTTGCACGTGAGCTGCTCGGCAATGGCATCTTTGGTGCCCAACGCTTTGCGGTGTGGGGCAACGCCATCTCCGGGCTGCTGGGCTTTGCCCTGGTCACGGCAGAGCGTGGCCACCTGCGGCCGCAGTTTGCCGACAACCTGCTGCCCAAGGCCCTGGAGCCGTATGCCGACCGCATCGGTGAAGTGCTGTCGGCGGTGATCTGCCTGGGCATGGCCTGGTTTGCAGTGCGGTTCGTGCAGAGCTCGGCTGACCTGGGTGAGCGTGGCATGGCCATTCCCATCCTGGTGTGGCCGATCCAGCTGGTGCTGGTCTGGATGTTCTTCTCGTCGGCGCTGCGCCACCTGGTGTTTGCCCGCTGGCCAGAACTGCGCCCGGTGCCGCGCTCGGAGGTGCCGTCATGAGCTGGATCATTCTGCTTCTCATCGTGGTGGTGCTGCTGGTTCTGCGGCAGAGTCTGGTGCTGGTGTTCGCCGTTGCGGCGGGCTACATCCACGTCTTCATCGCCAACAGCAAGCTCGAATTCCTGATCCAGGACTTCTGGTTCACGGTCGACCGCGAGGTGTTGCTGTCGATCCCGCTGTTCATCCTGGCCGGCAACGTGATGTCGCGCGGCACCATCGCCCAGCGGCTGATCGGCTTCATGACGACGATCACCTCGCCCATCCCGGGCGGCATGGGCATCGCCTGCATCTTGAGCTGTGCGGCGTTTGCGGCCATCAACGGCTCGTCCATCGTCACCATGCTGGCCGTCGGGTCGGTGATGTACCCGGCCATGCTGGCGCGCGGCTACAGCAAGAGCTTTGCGCTGGGCGCCGTGATGTCGGCCGGCACACTCGGCATCATCATCCCGCCGTCGATCCCGCTGATCCTCTACGGCATCATGACCGAGGAGAACATCGCGGAGTTGTTCGTCGCCGGCATCGGCCCGGGCCTGCTGCTGACGCTGTTCTTCGCGGTCTACTCCTACTTCATCAACCGCCACATCGGCCGCGAACGCTACACGCTGCAGCAGGCCTGGAAGTCGTTCACCGACGGCATCTTCGCGCTGCTGCTGCCGGTCATCATCATCGGCGGCATCTACTCGGGCTACTTCAGCCCGACGGAGTCCGCCGCGGTGGCGCTGGCCTATGCGCTGCTGATCGAGTTCTTCGTGCACAAGCGCGAAAAGCAACCCGAGCGGCCGGTGGGCGGCGGCGCGCTGTCCGGCGTGCAGTACTTCTTTGCGACCCGGGCGATGAACGGCAAGGAGCTGATCGAGACGGTGCTGGAGACCACCCGGCTGCTGGCCACGCTGCTGCCGCTGTTGTGCATTGCGGGCAGCTTGAACACCATCCTGGACCATTCGGGTGCGCCCAAGCAGATGGTCGAGTACATGGTGACCGCCATCGACAACCGCTGGGTGCTGATGTTCATGATCAACATCCTGCTGCTGATCGTGGGCTGCCTGATGGACGCGGGCTCGGCCATCCTGATCCTGGCGCCGCTGCTGGAGCCGCTGGCCTCGGCCAAGGGCTTCGACCCCATCCACTTCGGCATCATCATGATCGCCAACCTGGAGATCGGCTACCTCACCCCGCCGGTGGGTCTGAACCTGATCGTGGCGATGGCGGCGTTCAGGGAGCCGTTCGGCCCCATCTGCAAGGCGGCGATTCCGTTCATCATCATCATGCTGGTGTGGCTGGTGATCGTGGCCACGGTGCCGGCGTTGTCGCTGTACCTGGTGGGCAAGTAGCGGCGCCCACCGCCCCAGCACAAAGCGCCTGCCTCCCGGCAGGCGCTTTTTTTTGTGGGTCAGGCGGCGTGCAGGCCGGTGTGCAGGCGGATGTGCACGCCAGCCAGGTGGAAGCTGGCACCCTGCACCCGGTGGCCACGGTCGACCGCACGGTCGAGCACCGCGTCCACATCGGCCACGGCCAGGTCGATGGCGCCCAGCGCGTCGCTGGAGCCGGGCTCGGCAGTGATGCTGGTGACGTCAACCTGCAGCCCGGCCGCATCGGCCGGCAGGCCGAGGATTTGCGCCCAGTGCGCCAACAGCGCAGCAGGCTCGGGGCTTTCCAGCGCAATGCCCAACAGCCGCTGGGTGACCGCCGTGTGCACCCCCGCCTGCCAGTGCGGCCCGGCCGGCCACCAGGTGCCGGTGGCGCGGTCGTCACCGCCCGGGCTGTGGCCCAGCTCGATGAAGGCGGCGCGGCAGTCGCGCGGGTGCAGTTGCACGCTCTGGTAGTCGGGGCGGTCGATTTCGTGGGCGGTGCGCACGCCCAGCGCCGCAGCGCGCGCCTGGCCGGCACGCGGGTCGTCGCACTGGAAGATCGCCATGTAGCCGCCGTGCCCCCGGCTGCGCCGGATGAAGCGGCCGGCCGCGGTGTCGGCCTGCACCGGCGCCACCACCTCGATGAAGTCGTTGCCCACGGGCAGCAGCGCGTTTTCCAGCCCGTAGGCGATCAGCCCGGGGTCGCGGTGGCAGACCTGCAGGCCCAGGATGGCCTGCAGATCGTCGACCACCGGCTCCAGGCGCGGGGCGGCCAGGCAGACCTGGCGCAGGCGCAGCGGGTGTGCCATGGCCTCAGCCCGGGATGGCGTTGGCCGCCGCCACGAAGCCGCGGTTCCAGGTGGGGCTGATCGTCACCTCGTTCAGGCACACATGGGCCGGCATGCGCGCCAGGAACAGCATCAGCTCGCCGCAGTCGTCGGCCTGCACCATCTTCGCCTTGTCCTCGGCGCTGACGGGAATCGGCCGCTTGTCGAGGATGGGCGTGGCCACCTCGCCCGGGCACACCGCGGTGGCGCGGATGCCGTGGATGCACTCTTCCATGTTCAGGCTCTCGGTCATCGCGTTGACGCCGAACTTGGCCGCGCTGTAGGCCGGGCCGGTCATGGTGCCGACGAAGCGGCCCGCCCAGCTGGACACGTTGACGATCAGTCCGTCCTTCTGCGCCCGCATCATCGGCAGCACCGCGTGGCAGCAGTAGAACGTGCCGTCCAAGTCGATGCGCAGCACCTGGTCCCAGCCGGCAGTGGACAAGTGCTTCCAGTTGCGCTCGCGCACGTTCAGGCCGGCGCTGTTGACCAGCACGTCGATGCGGCCCTCCTGGGCGGCGATGCCGGCGGCCACGGCCTGCACGGCGGCCACGTCGGCCACGTCCAGCACGGCCACGCGGGCGCTGGCGCCGTTGCCCGTCTCGCGGCCGATGGCGGCCACCTGGTCGGCCACGGCCTGCAGTTCGGCCACGCGCCGGCCCGACAGCACCAGCCGCATGCCGGCCCTGGCATACGCCAGCGCCGTGCCGGCGCCAATGCCGCTGCCGGCGCCGGTGATCCAGGCCACCTTGTTCGTGAGGTCTCGCATGTCTGTCTCCTAGGGTTGATCGGCCACGGCCTGCCCGTAGCCTGAGGCGCTGGCATGATGCAAGCGGGCCGGGTGACGGCCTGTCATCGCGGGGACTGAAGAAATGAAGACCTTGGACGAAATGCTGAGCCGCCGCCTGCTCACCCGCGAGCAGCATGCCGACATCAGCGGCTGGGTGGCCGCCGCACGCACGCCCGAGGGCATCCTGGCGATGCCCGAGCCGCTGTGGCGCAGCCTGTCGTTGGCCAGCGTGCTGATGGACGTGGACGCCGACCTGACCCAGCCCCCGGCACTGGACGCCGGCCACTGATGCGCGCGCTGGTTCTGGCGGCCGCGCTGTCCGCGTCAACCTGGGCCGGCACTGCCGCTGCCCAGCCCACAGCCCCCGGCAGCGCCGCTGCCCAGCCCAACCCGGCCGGCATCGACTGGCAGGTGCTGCCCGGCCTGCAGATCGCCCGCACCGAGACCACGGTGGGCCAGTTCAGCCACTTTGCCCGGGCCACCGGCTTCACCAGCCGGGCCGAGCAGGCCGGCGGCGGTCAGGTCTACGAGGCCGGCTGGGTGCAGGAGCCGGGCTGGACCTGGCGCCGCCCCTTCGGTGGCCCGCAGGACGCCGGGGCCGACGAGCCGGCGGTGCACCTCCAATTCGACGAGGCCCAGGCCTTCTGCCGCTGGGCCGGCGGCCGCCTGCCCACCGACGCCGAATGGCTACGCGCCGCCTACACCGAACAGCGCGCCGCGCCGCCCGCGCCCTTCACCACCGGCAGCACCTACCCCTACCCCACCGGCCCCAGCCCGGCGGGCGCGCAATGCCTGGGTGATTGCGGCCCGGCGGCGCAGGCGCGGGCCATCGCCCATGGCGCTGCGCTGTCGCGTGGCCACGGCCATGCCCGCGCAGGTGCCACGCCGGCCGGCGTGAACGGCCTGCACGACATGGGCGCCAACGCCTGGGAATGGGTGGACGAGCCCGCCGGCGCCCCCGGCCAGAGCGCCGGCCGCGCCGAGCGCCGCACCCGCGGCGGCAGCTGGTGGTACGGCGCCGCGCAGATGCGTGCCGACCACCTGCAGTCCAAGCCGGCCGACACCGCGGTGGTCTACATCGGCTGGCGCTGCGTGCACTGATCTTGCAGGAGCCGCCATGTCCGACGCCCCGCACGTCCAGATCGACGCCCAGGCCTTCTGGCACGACCCCTACCCGGCCCTGGCCGCCATGCGGCGGCACTGCCCCATCGCCTATGTGCCGCAGTTGGGCGCCACGCTGTTCACCCGCCATGCCCACATCACCGCGCTGGAGAAGCTGACCGAGGTGTTCAGCTCGCACCAGCCCCTGGGCCTGATGAACCGGCTGATGGGCGTGAACATGATGCGCAAGGACGGTGCCGCACACATCACCGAGCGCAAGCTGATGCTGGCCTCCCTGGGCCCGCAGGCGATGCGCAGCCACTGGACGCCGCTGTTCCAGGCCGACGCCGATCGCCTGCTCCAGGACCTGGCCCCGCAGGGCCGGGCCGACCTGATCGCGGCCTACGCCATGCCGCTGTCGGCCGAGGCGCTGAAGGCGCTGACCGGCCTGGTCAACATGCGCTGGCAGGACATGGACGCCTGGTCACAGGCCATGATCGACGGCATCGCCAACTACAGCGGCGATACCGCCACCGAAGCGCGCTGCCAGGCGGCCACCGCCGGCATCGACGCCTGCATCACCGCGCGTGCGCCGCAACTGGCGGCGCAGCCCGATACCAGCCTGCTGTCGGTGATGCAGCGTGCCGGCCTGCCCGATGCCAGCGTGCGGGCGAACATCAAACTGTCGATCAGCGGCGGCCAGAACGAGCCGCGCGACGCCATCGCCGGCGCCGCCTGGGCGCTGCTGGCCCACCCCGACCAGCTGGCCCGGGTGCTGGCCGGCCAGGTGACATGGCGCCGGGTGTTCGACGAATACCTGCGCTGGATGTCCCCGATCGCGATGAGCCCGCGGCGCGTGGCCCAGGCCTTCACCGTGGACGGCGTGACGCTGGCACCCGAAGACCGGGTGTTCTTCATGTTCGGATCGGCCAACCGCGACGAGGCGGTGTTTGCCGACCCCGACCGCTTCGACATTCACCGCGACGCCAGCAGCCACATCGCCTTCGGCGCCGGGCCGCACTACTGCGCCGGCGCGGCGGCGTCCAAGTCGTTGATCGCCGAGGTGGCCCTGCCCGCGCTGTTTGCGCACCTGCCGGGCCTGCGGCTGCAGCCCGGCGCCGATGTGCGCTTTGGCGGCTGGGCCTTCCGCGGGCCGCTGTCGCTGCCGGTGGCCTGGGGCTGATGCCCGGGCGGCGCGCTGGCCGCCACACCAACCGTCAATACCCTGTTGGCGGCGTGAAACCGAAACCCAGCGCCTCCAGCCGCTGGGCCAGCTGCACCGTGCGCAGGTCGCCGTAGGCCGGGCCGATCAGTTGCACACCCACCGGCAGGCCATCGGGCGCCAGACCGCCCGGCACCACGGTGGACGGCAGCTGGGCCACGCCGGCCAGGCCGGCCCAGAAGATCTGGCTGAAGTACGGCAGCGCCTGGCCGTCCACCTGGATGCTGCGTTGGCCGAACGGGCCTTCGTCCTGCGCAAACGCGGTGGTCGACATCACCGGCGCCAGCAGCACGTCGTATTGCTCGAAGAACCGGTGCCAGGCCCAGCGGATCTGGGTGCGGGCCTCGTTCAGGCGCTGCCAGTCGCGGGCGCGCATGGTCTGGGCGCGCAGCAGCTGGGCCGGCGGGCTCTGGTCGGTGGCCGGCAGCGCATCGGCCTGGGCCACCATCTGGGCGTATTCGGCATCGGGCGTGCGGGCGCTCATCGCCGCATGCAGCAGGCCCTGGAACACCGCATGGCTGTGCGCCGCCTCGAAGGCCGGGCGGGCGGTGTCGTCGATGCGGGCGCCCTGCCCGGCCAGCGCCTGGGCCACGGCATCCACCCGCGCCTGCACGGCGGCCGACACCGGGCACAGCGCATCGGTGCGCCACACCGCCACCCGCAGCGCGCGGGTGGGCTCGGTCAGCGCCGGCAGGTCGATGCGCACGCCGCGGGCCTCGATCAGGTCGGGCACACACAGCAGTTGCAGCACGGTTTCCAGGTCATGGGCCGACCGGGCCAGCGGGCCGATCACCGAGATGTCGGTGGGCGTGAGCACACCGCCCAGCGCATGGCCGCGCATCGGCAGCAGGTTCCAGGTGGGCTTGTGGCCGAACACGCCGCAGTAATGCGACGGGTTGCGGATGCTGCCGCCGATGTCGCTGCCGATCTCCAGCCCGGTGAGGCCGGCCGCCAGCGCCGCCGCGCTGCCGCCTGACGACCCCCCCGGCGTGGCGCCATGCTTCCAGGGGTTGTGGGTGGTGCCGTAGATGGCGTTGTAGCTCTGGAAGTCCGCCAGCCGGATCGGCACGTTGGTCTTGCCGAACACCACCGCACCGGCCGCCTTCAGCCGCTGCACCGCCACCGCGTCGGTGTGCACCAGGTTGTCGCGCAGGTCGGGGATGCCCCAGGTGGTGGTGGTGCCGGCCAGGTCGTAGCTCTCCTTGACCGTCATCGGCACACCGTGCAGCGGCCCCAGCGCATCGCCGCGGGCCTGGGCGGCGTCGGCCGCGTCGGCGGCGGCGCGGGCGCCGGTGCGGTCTTGCACCACCACCGCGTTCAGCGCCGGGTTCAGCTGGTCGACCCGGGCCAGGAAGTGTTCCAGCAAGTCGCGCGCGCTGGTCTGGCGGTCGCGGATGCGCTGCGCCAGCTGGGTGGCGGACTCAAAGTGCAGGTTGGTCATGGCGGTTCCGTTCGGCGGTGAATCTGGCCATCTTCAGCGCCGCCTGCAGGCCTGTCCATGCGGGCCGGCCCGCAGGGCCTTCAGCTGCGGATCAGCGGCGGATCAGCAGCAGGCAGCCCAGGGTGATCAGCGCGGCCGAGCTCAGGCTCCACACCGTGGGCACCTCGCCGAACACCAGGAAGCCCAGCAGCGCCGCCCACACCAGGCCGGTGTATTCCACCGGTGCGGCGCGGCTGGCCTCGATGTGCGAGAAGGCCCAGGTGATGCACAGCATGCCGCCAGTGGCCAGTGCGCCCATCAGCAGCAGGATGGGGATGTCGCTGGCCAGCATCGGCTGCCACAGCCAGGCCATCGGCACAGCCAGCACCAGCACCGGCAGCAGGTTCTGCACCAGCAGGATGGTCCACAGCGCGTCGTGCTGGGCCTGGTGGCGGGCCACCACCACCACGCCGGCATAGGTGATGGCCGACACGCCGGCCGCGGCCATGCCCCACAGCCGGGCATCGCTGCCGGGCAGGTGGGTGGACGACAGCTCGGGCCACAGCGCCACGCCCACGCCCAGCGCGCCCATGGCCAGCGCGGCCCAGATCCAGCGTGACGGCCGTTCGTGCAGTACCCACATCGCCAGCAGCGCGATGAACAGCGGCGCGGTGTAGCCCACCCCCACGGCCTGCACCAGCGGCAGCTGCTGCAGGGCGTCGAACCAGGTCAGCAGGGCCACCAGCAGCAGGCCGCTGCGCAACACATGCCAGCGCCACTGCGGCCGCGCCGGCATCGGCGAGCGCTTCCACAGCCACAGCGGCACGGCATACAGCGCGCCGGTGGCAAAGCGCAGGAAGGTCACCTGCACGGTGCCGTAACGCTCGCCCAGCAGCTTGGCGGTGCCGTCCATGCCGATGAAGCAGGCCGCTGCCAGCGTAGCGGCTGCCAAGGCCAGGGCATGGGTGCGCGGATCGGCCGCGTGGGTGGGGATGGCAGCGCTCAAGCCTTGCTGTCGACCACGGCCGCGTTCACCAGGGTGCGCAGTTCCCGGCGGATCGGGTACAGGCTGGACGGGATCAGCTGGGTGAAGAACACCACGCTCAGGTCTTCCACCGGGTCGATCCAGAAGGCGGTGCTGGCCATGCCGCCCCACCAGTATTCACCCAGGCTGCCGGCCAGGCCGGTCTTGGCCACGTCGGTCGTCATGGCGAAGCCCAGGCCGAAGCCCACGCCCGAGTAGATCGACTCGGCAAACATCGACACCGAGACGTCGTTCAGGTCCTTCTGCCCCGGCAGGTGGTTGCTGCGCATCAGCTGCAGCGTCTTGGGGCCGAGCAGGCGCACGCCGTCCAGTTCACCGCCACGGCGCAGCAGCTCGCAGAAGCGCAGGTAGTCGGCCATGGTCGACACCAGGCCGCCGCCGCCCGAGGGCGCGGCCGGCGCGGCCTTGAAGGTGGGCCAGCCCTGGATGGCGGCCGCCAGCTTGCCGTCGGCGCCGATGCTGTAGCACTCGGTGAAGCGGTTGAGCTTGTCCTCGCTGACATGGAAGGCGGTGTCCGTCATGCCCAGCGGCCCGAAGATGCGCTGCTGCAGGAAGTCCTCAAACTTCTGGCCCGAGATCACCTCGACCAGGTAGCCCAGCACGTCGGTCGACACCGAGTAGTTCCAGGCCGTGCCGGGCGAAAACTCCAACGGCACCTTGCCCAGCGCGTCGACGAAGCCCTGCAGCCCCTCTTTCTGCGCAAAGGGTTCCACCTTGCCGGTGCGGTAGGCCGCATCGACGTTGGTGCGCATCTGGAAGCCGTAGGTCAGGCCCGAGGTGTGGCGCAGCAGGTCGATCATGCGCATCGGCGCGTCGGTCGGCTTGGTCATCCACATGCCGGGGCCGCCACTGACGTACACCCCCAGGTTGCGCCAGGACGGGATGAAGCGGTGCACCGGGTCTTCCAGCGCCACCTTGCCCTCCTCCACCAGCATCATGAAAGCCACGCTGGTGATCGGCTTGGTCATCGAGTAGATGCGCGTCAGGCTGTCTTCGGCGATCGGCGCCGCGGGTGCATCGGCCGTGGCCAGCCGGGCCTGGCCCAGCAGGCTGCGGTGCACCACCTGGCCGCCGCGCGCCACCACCAGGTGGGCATGGGGCAGCTTGCCGGTGTCGATGTAGCGGGCCTGCAGAAAGGTGTCGATGCGGGCCAGACGCTGGGGGCACATGCCTTGCTGGGTGGCGGACGCAGTTGCGGATGTGGTCAAGCTTGTCTCCGGGGTGGCAGGGCGCTGGGCCCGTTGAGCCGATGATTTCAGCATCCCAACCGACGAGGCAGTGTCACGATGGCTCCACTCCTGCAAGGCATCCGCGTGCTCGATTTCGGGCGCTACATCGCCGGGCCGTACTGCGCGGCGATGCTCGCCGAGTATGGCGCCGATGTGATCCGCATCGAAAAGCGCGACGGCAGTGAAGACCGCTTCACCGCCCCGCTGGCCGAAGGCGCCGGCTCGCTGTTCCTGCAGATGAACCGCAACAAGCGCAGCATCACGCTCGACCCGGCCAGCCCCGGCGGGCGCGAGGTGGTGGCCAAGATGGTGAAGGGCGCCGACGTGGTGATCGCCAACCTGCCGGCGGCCACGCTGAAAGCCATGGGGCTGGACTACGACACCCTCAAGAGCTACCGCAGCGACATCATCTTCGTCACCAACACCGCCTACGGCCCGGTGGGGCCGATGAGCAAAAACGTCGGCTTCGACACCATCGGCCAGGCGATGAGCGGTGCGATGTACATGACCGGCGACCCCGGCCGCCCCACCCGCGCCGCCGCCAACTGGGTGGACTTCGGCACTGCGCTGCACTGCGCCTTCGGCACCATGGCCGCGCTGATGCAGCGCAGCCAGACCGGCCAGGGCCAGATGGTGACCGGCGCCCTGCTGGCCACGGCGATTGCGGTGACCAACGGCACGCTGATCGAGCAGCATGTGGCGCAAGTCAACCGCGTGCCCACCGGCAACCGGGGCCAGACATCGGCCCCTGTGGACGTGTTCGAGGTGACCGACGGCTTCATCCTGCTGGCCGTGACCGGTAACCCGCTGTACCGCCGCTGGGCCAAGCTGATGGCAGCCGACCCGGCCACCGCGGAAGCCCACGACCCCGACTGGCTGACTGATGCGCGCTTCGCCACCGACGAGAGCCGCGGCATCCACCGCGACATCTTGAGCGAGCGCATGGCCCGCTGGTGCCGGCCGCGCGACACCGAGACCGTCGTCACCACCCTGGGCGACGCCATGATCCCAGCCGCGCCGGTGCTGAGCCCGCAGCAGTCACTCGACCACCCCCAGGTGCAGGCGCTGGGCATCCTGCAGCCGGTGGACTACCCCGGCCTGCGGGTGCCGGCGCCGGTGGCCAACGTGCCGATCTGGATGAGCGAGACGCAAGCCGTGCCGCGCCAGCGCGCCCCCACCATCGGCGAGCACACCGACGCGGTGCTGGGCGAACTGGGCTACGGCGCCGAGGCCATCGCCGCACTGCGGGCGCAGCAGGTGATCTGACGGCCGGGCACGCTGGCCGGCGCTGTCATGGCAGCGGGCGCTGGGTGGATCTGCGCTCGGCCAGGTGCTGCGCGAAGAAGGTCACGACCCGCTCGGCGTAGAGGCCCGGCGCCGCCGCGAAGCTGCCGATGTGGCCCTCGCTGTCGGTGATCCAGCATTCGGCGGCCGCCGCGCCGGCGATGGCCACCGCGTCGTCCACCGACACAAAGCGGTCGCCCTGGCTGTGCACCACCAGCAAGGGCCGGCCGATCAGGCTGGCCGCCGCGGCCAGCGGGCTGACGTCGGCGAGACGCTGCCCCGTCAGGCACCAGCCCAGCGCCAGCGCACCGGGGACAAAAAACGACGGCAGCCCCGACAACTGGCGGAACTGCCGCTCGATCATGGCGCCGAAATGGGCGAAGGCGCTGTCGGCCACCACCGCCTCGACCACGGTGTCGTCAGCGGCCGCCAGCAACGCCGAGGCAGCCCCCATCGATGCCCCCAGCACGCCGACGCGCCGGTGGCCCCGCCGGCGCAGCCAATCCACCGCGCCCAGCACGTCGAGCTTTTCCGCGGCGCCGTAGGTCATGCGCGCCCGGGTGCTGGCACCGTGGCCGCGCAGGTCGATCATCAGCACCGAGATCCCGGCGGCGGCATGCGCGCGCGCCAGCTCGAAGGTCGGCGCCCGCAGTTCCCGGCCGCGGCAGGCGTCCTTGCCGTGCACGAAGACCACCGCGGCGCCACCGGGCGCGGCCGGCAGATACCAGCCGTGCAGGGTGACCCGGCCACCACGTGAGGCCAGCGTCACCGCGATCGACGGCAACGCCGCGCCGACGCCGACGCCGACGCCGACGCCGACGCCGACGCCGTCGCCGTCGACGGGCACGACGCGCCGCGCCGTGGTGAAGCGGTGCGCCACCACGGCGCAGATGGCGGCATAGCCGGCCAGGGCAGCGGCCAGGCCGACGGCCATCAGAAGCAGGGCAAGGATCATGGGGTTCTCCGGCAGTGGCGGTGCGCTGTGCACCGTTGCCTGCAATGTCAGCCGCCGCCCCAGCGGGCGTCGTCCAGCCGACCTCAAACGTTGTCAAGCGCGCGGCCGGCTGGCTTGACAACGATGGACCGCGGCTTGAGGACGCGGCGCCGCCCGCGGCTGAACACTGGCGGCACCCATCCACCCCTGGAGTGCCACCATGAACCAGCGCCCGACCACGACCGCGATGCACATCCGCCCGGTGCGTGCGGACGACACGCTGCTGATGCAGACCTTCCTGCAGGGCCTGGGCGACGAGTCGCGCCGCCACCGCTTCCACGGTGCCGTGAACGTGTGTTCGAGCGGCCTGCTGCGCCTGATGACCTGCGCCGACGGCAGCCGCCACGTCGCCTGGGTGGTGGTCGGCGCGGCGCCAGGCGGCCCCAGGCTGCTGGGCGAGGCCCGCTTCTTCCGCAGCGAAAGCGGCGACGAGGCCGAGATGGCGCTGGCCGTGGCCGACGACTGCCGCGGCCACGGCGTTGCCGACCGCCTGATGCAGACGCTGGTCGCCGCCGCAGGCGCCCGCGGCGTGCGGCGTCTGCGGGCCGAGGTGGAACGGTCCAACCGCCGCATGCGCGCCTTCGTGCAGCGCCACGGCTTTGGCGAATCCACAGACCCCTTCGACGCTGAATCGGGCGTCTTGACGTTGGTGCGGTCGGTGCCGGACCTGCGTCGCCGCCACCTGCAGTGACACGTTCGGCGCGGCTGGAAGGTGCTGCTAAGCTGACCGGGCACCCGTGACGCCGATGCCGCCCGCCATCCCCCCATCGCCGCAGGCGGCCACGCCGGGCGGCCTGCGCTTCGGCCGCTTCGAGCTGCAGCCGCATGAGCGCCGGCTGCTCGTCGACGGCGAGCCCGTGCTGCTGGGCGCTCGCGCACTGGACGTGCTGACGGTGCTGGCTGAACGCGCCGGCAGCCTGGTCACCAAGCACGAACTGCTCGACCGCGTGTGGCCCGGGCTGGTGGTGGAAGAGCACAACATCGTCACCCAGGTCAGCGGGCTGCGCAAGGTGCTGGGCGGTGACCTGATCGCCACCATCCCGGGGCGCGGCTACCGCTTCACCGCCCGGGTGGAGCGCGCGGCAGACGCCAAACCAACGCCGGCACCCGACGCCGAGCCGGCGACCGCCCAGGCGCTGCGCACCAACCTGCCGGCGACATTGCCACCGCTGATCGGCCGCGACGCCGAACTGCGCGACCTGCAGGCCGCATCAGCCGCCCACCGGATCGTCACGGTGCTGGGCGCCGGCGGCACCGGCAAGACGCTGCTGGCCCAGCACCTGCTGCACCAGGCGCAGGGCAGCTTCGACCATGGTGTCTGCCTCGTCGACCTGGCGTCGGTGACCGAATCCGACGCCGTGGCGGGCGCTGTCGCGGCGGCACTGGGCCTGGGGGCCGGGCGGCTCGACCCGCTGGCTGGCCTGTGCGGATCGGTGGCGCCGCTGCGGATGCTGCTGGTGCTGGACAACGCCGAACACCTGCTGGATGAAGTGGCGCGTGTCGTCGATGCCATGCACCGGGCCGCGCCCGACCTGCGCATGGTCATCACCAGCCAGGCGCCACTGCGCCTGAGCGCCGAGCACCCGTTTCGCCTGGGTGGCCTGGCGCTGCCGCCGGTGGGCGCCAGCGTGGCGGAGGCCGCCGCCTTTGGCGCCGTGGCGCTGTTCGTCGAACGCGCCCGCGCCGCCGCGCGCCGCTTCGCGTTGGACGCCGACACCCTGGCGCCCGTGCTGCACCTGTGCCGGCAGCTCGATGGCAGCGCGCTGGCCATCGAGATGGCTGCGGCGCGCCTGCCGCTGCTGGGCCTGGCGGGCCTGGTCGCGGCACTCGACGAACGCCTGGCGCTGCTGACCAACGGCCAGCGCGACCGGCCCGACCGCCAGCAAGCCCTGCGCGCGATGCTGGATTGGACCCACGCCCTGCTGTCGCCGGCCGAACAGAAGGTGTTCCGGCGGCTGGCCGTCTTCGTCGGCAGCGCCCGCCTGGCCGCGGCGCAGGCCGTGGCCATGGACGACGACCTCGATGCCTGGGCCGTGCTCGATGCGCTGGCCGGCCTGGTCGACCGGTCGCTGGTGGCCCTGGTCGACACCGGCGGCGAGCCGCGCTACCGCCTACTCGAATCGCCCCGGGCCTACGCGCTGCAGCGGCTGCAGGCTGCGGGCGAAGCCGAGCACACCCGGATGCGCCACCTGCAGGCGTCCACGGCCTTTTTCCTGCACGAGATCTCCCGCATCTACAGCACCGAATCGCGCAGCCGCGAAGCGCGCATCGAGGCCCTGCGGCCCGACTTCGGCGACGGCCTGGCCGCCTTCGGGCTGGCCGTCGGGTTGGGCGATGCGCTCGGCACGCTGCGGCTCGGATGGGCCCTGATCGGCTTGTTGCCTTTCAGCATGGACCGCGAACTGCAGTCCCTGGTGGAACGCTGCGAGGGCTTGCTCGAGAGTGACGCGCCTGCGGCACTGCGCGCCGAGGTCTGCTTCGCGATGTATCCCGTGCGCAGTGCGCAGGATCTGGCACGTGCCGAACGCATCGTCGGCCTTGGCCTGGCGGCCGCCCGCGAGGCCGTGGCCGCCGGCGCGGACACCGGTCTGCTGTACCGCTGCCTCGGCGCCCGGGCCGTCATTCACGCCAAGGCGGGCGATGCGGCTGCGGCCGACGCAGCGCTGGACGAGGCCCAGGCCCTCGAACGCCCGGGCTGGCCCTTGCGCCTGCGCATCTGCTTCACCGACGACCAGCGCCGCGTCGCCAAGTACCTGGGGCGCATGGACCAATCGCTGATGCTGTCGCGCCGGTACCTGCAGATGCGGCAGGACGCCGGGGCGGGCATCGTGCCGGCGCTCAGCGGGCTGGCCGACACCGAACTCGCGGCTGGCCAGGCTGATGCCGCGGTGCACACCGGGCTGGCCCTGGTGGCGCAGTTGGAGGGCACCCGCCAGGAGCAGGAACTGGCCCACGCGCGGCTGAACCTGTGCGCCGCCTACCTGTCGCTGGACCAGTTGCAACCGGCCCGCCAAACGGCGGTGCTGGGCTGGAAGACGGCCGTGCGCTTCGGCATGCAGGCCTGGTGGGCCGATTACCTGGCGCTGTTGGCCGCGTTGGACAGCCGGCCTCAGGCGGCCGCCTTGCTGCTGGGCTTTGCCGACGCCACCTACGAACTGACGCAGGACCACCGCGAACCCAACGAGGCCGCGGCAGCCGCCCGAGTGCGCCAGCAACTGGCCACCAGCCTGCACGCCGACGCCATCCAGCCCCTGCTGGCGGCTGGCGCCCTTCTGCCCGAAGCGGCCGTGGCCGCACTGGCGCTGGAGCCGAGCGGTCCATGAATCCTGACCGAAAGCAGCCGACTCACGTCCGCTGGGCACCCACCACCGGTGAGCACACCGATGCGGTGCTGGCCGAACCGGGGTGCACCGCCGATGCGATTGCCACGCTGCGGGCGCAGCAGGTGATCTGAGCGCGGGCTGCGCAGCCGGGATCAGCCGCACAATGCGCCGCGCATGCTCACCCTGCACTTCGCCAACCGGCAGGAGGCCCTGGCCGACCTGTTGACCATTGCACTCGGCCAACCCGGCGGCGACCTGTTCGCCGCGGCCGAGGTGGTGGTGCCCAGCAAGGCAATGGCGCGCGCCGTCACGCTGCAGATGGCGCAGCGCAACGGCATCTGTGCCAATGTGCGCTTCAGCTTCCTGGCGCCCTGGCTGTGGGCCCAGGGCACGGTGGCGCTGGCCGCCGCCGCGCCCGGCACGCCCTTGCCGGTGCGCACCGCCGACAGCGCCCAGGCGCCCTGGCAACCGGCGCGCCTGGCCTGGCGGGTGCTGGGCGCCTTCAGCGATGCTGCCTGGGTGGCCGGCCACCCCCGGCTGGCGCGCTACCTGGCCCAGGCCGACGCCGTCACCCAGATCGACCTGGCCCAACGTGTGGCCGCCCAGGTCGACCAGCACATCACCTACCGGCCCGACTGGCTGGCCGCCTGGACAGCCGGGCGCCAGGTGCTGCCGCCGGGCACGGCCGATGAAGCCTGGCAGGCCGCCCTGTGGCGACGGCTGCAAGCTGAAGTCGCCGCCAGCGCCGACGGTGCCGCTGTCGACCCCACCGCCGCCCACAGCCTGGCCGCCGCCCTGGCCCAGGTGGGCGACAGTGCGGCCACCGGCGCCCGGCTGCAGCAGTCAGGCCTGCCGGCGTCGGCCCATGTGTTCTGCCTGCCCACCATCGCACCGGTGCACCTGGCCCTGCTGCAGCAGTTGGCGCGTTGGATGGACCTGCATGTGTACGCGCTGAACCCCTGCGCCGACTACTGGTTCGATGTGGTCGACCCGCGTCGCCTGGCGCGCCTGGCGGCGGCGGGCAAGGCGCAGCACCTGGAGACCGGCCACCGCCTGCTGGCCGCCTGGGGCCAGCAGACGCAAGCCCAGCTGGCCGCGCTGGTGGACGCCTGCGGCGACGGCGTGGTCGATGACGACCACTTCGAACCCGCGCCCGGCACCAGTCTGCTGGCCACGCTGCAGAACTCCATCCTCATGCTGCAGGACCCGGCCCCCGCCAGCCTGCCGCTGGACGCCAGCGACCGCAGCATCGAGCTGCATGTCTGCCACAGCCTCACCCGTGAGCTGGAAGTGCTGCACGACGCGCTGCTGGCCCGCTGGACCGAGCCCGATGCACCAGCGCCCGGCGACATCCTGGTGGTGGTGCCTGACCTGGAAGCCGCAGCGCCGGTGATCGACAGCGTGTTCGGCACCGCGCCGCCGGCGCTGGCCCTGCCCTTCACCATCACCGGCCGGGCGCAGAGCACGGTGAACCCGGCCGCCCGGGCGCTGCTGGACGCGCTGGCCCTGGCAGCGTCGCGCGGCACTGCCAGCACGGTGTTCGGGCTGCTGCAACAGCCGGTGGTGGCCCAACGCTTCGGGCTGGACGACGAGGGCCTGGCCAGCGTGCATGGCTGGCTGCTGGATGCTGGCGTGCACTGGGGCTTCGACGGCGCGCAACGGCAGGGCCTGGGGCTGGGTGGAAGTGGCGCAGAGGGTGCCCGCCACACCTGGGCCGACGGCCTGGAGCGCCTGTTCCTCGGCCATGCCCTGCCCGCCAACGCCGACCCGTTCGACGGCCGCCTGCCGGCCGGCGAGGCCGAGGGCAGCGCCGCCCTGGCGCTGGGCGCACTGTGGGCCTTCCTGCAGGCCATCGACACGTTGCGCCGGCAGACCGCCCGGCCGCTGCCGGCGCAGGACTGGCCACCGCTGCTCACGGCACTGACCGACAGCCTGCTGGATGCCGACACCGCCGGCGCCGATGCGCTGGCCGATCTGCGCGCTGCCATCCAGGGCCTGACCGACACCTGGGCCGGCAGCACCCCCCACCTGCCGCTGGCGCTGGATGTCGTGCGCCAGGCCCTCACCCAGGCGCTGGACGACCCTGCCCGCGGCGGCGTGCCCACCGGCCGCATCACCTTCTCGGCCCTGCCCAGCCTGCGCAGCCTGCCCTACCGCATGGTGTGCGTGCTGGGGCTCAACGATGGCGCCTTCCCCAGCGCCAACCGCCCGGCCGAGTTCGACCTGATCGCCCAGCACCCGCGCCCTGGCGACCGCCAGCGCCGGCAGGACGAGCGCAACCTGTTCCTCGACCTGCTGCTGGCCGCACGCGAGCGGCTATACCTCAGCCACACCGGCCGCAGCGTGCGCGACAACAGCCACCTGCCGCCGTCCGTGCTGGTGTCGGAACTGCTGGACGTGCTGGTGCCGGCCATCGACGCGCCGCGGAGCGAGGTGCTGGCGCACCTGGTGGTGCAGCACCCGCTGCAGGCCTTCGATGTGCGCGGGTTCCAGCCTGCCAGCGACATCCGGCTGCGCAGCTTCCATGGCGAATACGCCGCGGCGTTGGGCGCCGGGCAGGCAGCAGCGCAGGCCCAGGTGCTGGCGGCGGCGCCGTTGGCCGAAGAGGACGGCACCGATGCGGGCGGCGACCCCGAGGTCACCGGCACCCCCACCCAGGCCGCTGCCGATCAGGCTGAAGACAGCGCCGACGACGCGGAGCCCGACACCGCCGCCGCACCCGCCTTTTTCATGCAGCCGCTGCCCGCGCCCACCCCGACGCCGGTCACGCTGGTGCAACTGCAGCGCTTCTTCCGCCACCCGGCGCGGGCGCTGCTGCAGCGGCTGGGCCTCACGCTGCGCCAGCCCGACGACACCCTGACCGACGACGAGCCCTTCCTGGCCGACTTCCCGGCCCGGCAAGACCTGGCCGACCGCCTGCTGCCCACGCTGCTGCAGGCCGCCGAGCAGGGCTTGGCGGTGCCCGATGCCGCCCTGCTGGCCCTGGCCCAGGCCGGTACCCAGCTGCCTGGCGGCCCGGTGGGCCGGCAGGTGGCCGAGGCCGAGCTGCCCTTGCTGCGCGCCCATGCCCAGGCCCTGGCTGTCGCTGGCCAGGCGCCGCTGCTGCCACCCCACAGCGCCAGCCTGCCGTTTCACATCGATGTCGACGGCGCCGCCCAGCCCTGGCCGCTGGACATCACGCTGACCGGCCTGCGTGCCGACGGCCTGCTGCTGCACCGCTACGACGAACCCCGCGCTGGCGACCATCTGCAAGCCTGGCTGGCCCATCTGGCGCTGTGCGCCTGCGCGCCGGCCGGCGTGGCCGGCCGCACCCGCTGGCGCGGGCGCAGCGCCAGTTTCAGCTACCGCCCGGTCGACGACCCGCTGCCGCTGCTGCAGCAACTGCTGGGCCTGTGGGTGCACGGCCAGCGCCAGCCGCTGCCGTTCCTGCCCAAGACGGCCTGGGCCTGGATGGCTGCCAACCGCAGCCTGGGCGCTGCCCGCGGCGCCTGGGTGGCCAGTGACCGCCGCCCGTTTGCCGAACAGGCCGACCCCGCCCACCGCCTGGTGTGGCGCGGCAGACCCGACCCACTGGACGGCGGCCTGGCGGACTTCGAGGCCATCAGCGCCCAGGTGCTGGAGCCGCTGTTCGACCACCTGGACGCTGGGGTGGAGACATGAGCCCCGCCGGGCCTTCCGAAGGGGCGCATTCCCGCTCGGCGGCACGGGCCGCAGGCCCCAGGGTGCACCTATGACCACGCCGCAGCCGCTGGACGTCTTCCGCGTGCCGCTGGGCGGCGTGCGGCTGATCGAGGCGTCAGCCGGCACCGGCAAGACCTGGGCGATCTGCGGCCTGTACCTGCGCCTGCTGCTGGAACAGCGCTGCACGGTGCAGCAGATCCTGGTCGTCACCTTCACCAACGCCGCCACCGCCGAGCTGCGCGAGCGGCTGCGCCAGCGCCTGGTCGACACCCTGGCCGGGCTGGACGCGCCGGCCGCCACCACCAGCGCCGACCCCTTCGTGCCCAGCCTGCTCTCCAGTCTGCAGGCCCAGGGCGCCGACCCCGCCGACCTGGCCGCGCGGCTGCGCGCGGCGCTGCTGAGCTTCGACGAGGCGGCCATCTTCACCATCCACGGCTTCTGCCAGCGCGCGTTGGCCGACACCCCGCTGGCTGCGCAGATGCCGCTGGTGCAGGACCTGCTGGCCGACGACAGCGCCCTGCTGGCCGAGGCAGTGCATGACGTCTGGCGCCGCCATGTGGCCGGGTCCGAGGCCGACCCGGCGCTGACGGCTTACCTGCTGGGCTGCGGCGACACCCCCGCGCGCTGGCTGCAACTGCTGCAGCGCCAGTTGGCCCGGCCGCTGGCCCGCCACCTGTGGCCCGCCGGCATCGACGACCCCGACGACCGTGCCCACCGCAACCAGCAAGCCGCCCAAGCCTGGGCCGCCGCCCGCGCCGCCTGGCCCGGCCAGCGTGGTGCGGTGCTGGCGCTGCTGCTCGACAGCGGGACCCGGCTGCACGGCACCTACTACAAGCCCGCCACGGTGCAGGCCGCCGTGGCCGACTGGGATGCCCTGCTGGCGGCCGACACCCCGCCCGCCACGCTGCCCGCCAGCCTGGCACTGCTGGGCACGGACACCCTGGCCCTGCGCGCCAAGAAGGGCCAGACGCCGCCGGCGCATCTGTTCTTCGCCACCGCACAAACGCTGCTGGACGCCGCCACCGCCAGCACCCAGGCACTGCAACTGGCCCGGCTGCGCCTGCTGCGCCGCCTGCTGCACGAAGGCGCCGACCAGCAGCGCGCCGCCAAGCGCGCCCAGCGGGTGGTGGCCTTCGACGACATGCTGGCCAACCTGCACCAACGGCTGAGCGACCCAGGCGCGCCCGGCCTGGCCGCGGCGCTGCGCCAGCGCTTCCCGGCCGCGCTGATCGACGAGTTCCAGGACACCGACCCGCTGCAGTGGGCGGTGTTCCGCGCCATCTATGCCGATCCACCCCAGGGCGAGGCCGGGCCGCCGCTGTTCCTGGTGGGCGACCCGAAGCAGGCGATCTACAGCTTCCGCCACGCCGACCTGCACACCTACCTGCAGGCCCGCGGCGAGGCGCTGATGACCTACACCCTGGGCGAGAACCAACGCGCCGTCGGCCCGCTGATCGCTGCGCTGAACGGCTTGTTCACCCAGCATGGCAACGCCTTCCTGCAAGCCGGCCTGCGCTACCACCCGGTGACCGAGGGCGCCAAACCCAAGCCGCTGCTGGTGGATGCCACCACGCCCCGCGCCGCGCTGCAGGTGTGGACCCTGCCGCGCACCCGCGGCGGCCCGCTGCCCAAACTGCTGGCCCGCCAGCGCGCCGCTGCCACCTGCGCGGCCGAGATCGCCCGGCTGCTGACCGAAGCCCGCGCCGGCCACATCACCCTGGGCGGCCAGCCGCTGGCCGCCGGCCACATCGCCGTGCTGGTGCGCAGCCATGCCCAGGGCAGCCTGATGCGCCAGGCCCTGGCCCGGCTGGGCGTGGGCAGCGTCGAGCTGTCGCAGGCCAGCGTCTTCCACGGCCCCGATGCCGATGACCTGGAACGGGTGCTGGCCGCCATGCTGCAACCCGGCCGCACCGGGCTGCTGAAGGCCGTGCTGGCCACCCGCTGGCATGGCCTGCCAGCCCATGCCATCGACGCCCTGGCGCAGGACGAAGCCGCCTGGCTGGACCTGCTGCAGCGCTATGCGCAGCTCGGCAGCCTGTGGCGCCAGCGCGGCGTGGGCGTGGCACTGCAGCAGTGGCGGCAGACCGAACAGGTGGCCCAGCGCGTGCTGGCCGCGCCCGACGGCGCGCGCCGGCTCACCAACCTGCTGCACCTGGCCGAGCTGCTGCACCAGGCCAGCGTCACCTTGCCCTCGCCCGAGGCCCTGCTGCGTTGGCTGCAGGCCCAGCGCGACACCGCCCGCGGCGACGACGCCACCCAGCTGCGGCTGGAGAGCGACCAGCACCTGGTGCAGATCGTCACCATCCACAAGAGCAAGGGGTTGGAGTATCCGATCGTCTTCTGCCCCTTCCTCTGGGACGGCAGGCTGGCCGCCGGCAGCGACGGGCTGGATGGTGTGCCCGGCCATGACGGCGACGGCCAGGCGGTGCTGGATTTCCGCGCCGGGCTGGACCCCGGCTGCGACACCGCCGCCGCCAAGGCGCAGGCCAAGGCCGAGGCCGCCGCCGAGACCCTGCGCCTGGTGTACGTGGCGCTCACCCGCGCGGTGCACCGCTGCTACCTGCTGGCCGGCAGTTACAGCACGCAGTCCTTCGGCCGTGTCGGCACCACCGAGAGCGCCCGCAGCCTGCTGAACTGGCTGCTGCTGGGCGACGGCCTGCAGGCGGCCGACTGGTTCAGCGCCAACCGCAAGCCGGCCACGCCGTCGGAGCTGGACGCCGCCTGGGGCCGGCTGGCCGCCCCCGGCGTGGTGGACGTCGCGCCGCTGCCGCCGCTGTCCGCGCAACCACTGCCGCCCGACGCTGGCGGCAACGCGCCGCTGCAGGCCCTGCCGCCGCCGGCGGTGCTGCCGCGCGGCTGGCGGATCGGCAGCTTCAGCCAGCTGGCTGCCAGCGCCGATGCGGACCACGGCACGGCCAGCACCCTGCACGAGGCCGACAGCCCGCTGCAGCCCCGCGCCGGCGCCGACCACGACAGCGCCGTGGCACCGGCCGACGCCGACGCCCCCGCCACCGCCCTGCCCCCGCACGACGTGCTGCGCTTTCCGCGCGGCACCGAGGCCGGCGTGTGCGTGCACACCGCCTTCGAGCTGGCCGACTTCACTGATGCCAGCACCTGGCCCACCGCCGCCACCCAGGCCCTGCGGCGCCACCCGCCGCAGCCGGCCTCGCCGAGCCGCGACCAGCCCGAAGCCCTGGCCGCCATGCTGCACGGCCTGCTGGCCGATGTGCTGGCCACACCGCTGCCGGTGGGCACGGCCAACCCGCTGCGGCTGCAGACCATCGGCCTGCGCCAGCGCCTGGTGGAGCTGGAATTCCACCTGCCCGCGCCCAACCTGCAGGCCGGCGCACTGGCCCGCACCCTGGCCGCCCATGGCTGGCCGGCGCCTCGGCTGGGCTTCGGCGCGCTGCAGGGCTACCTGAAGGGCTTCATCGACCTGGTGCTGCAGCACGACGGCCGCTGGTTCGTTGTCGACTGGAAGAGCAACCACCTGGGCGACCGCCCAGCCGACTATGCCGACGCCGCGCTGCAAGGCGCGATGGCCGCCCACCACTACCCGTTGCAGGCCCTGCTGTACAGCCTGGCGCTGCAGCGCTGGCTGCAGCAACGGCTGCCCGGCTACCGGCATGACCAGCACTTCGGCGGCGCGCTGTACCTGTTTGTGCGCGTGTTGCGGCCAGGCGGGCGGCAGGCTGACGGCACTCCCACCGGCGTGCAACTGCTGCGGCCCAGCGACGCGCTGCTGGCCGACCTGTCGGCACTGCTGGACAGAGGCAGACCTTGAGCCCCGGCTTCGACGCTGCCGACGCCCTTGCCAGTGGCCTGGCCGCCCATGTGCAGCGCTGGGCCACGGCCCGCGGCGCGCCGCCCGCCGCCGCCCAGGCCGCCGCAGCCGCCGCCCAGGCGCTGAGCCTGGCCACAGGCCTGGGCCATGTGTGCGTATGGTTGGCCGATCTGCCGGCGCTGACCGGCGCCCAGCCCCAGCCACCCGCGCGCCAGGATGGGCCGGCTGCGCAGCCCGGCGGCACGGCGCTGCCCACCGATGCCGCCACTTGGCGCTGGCAGCTGCAGGCCAGCCGGGTGGTGGGCAGCCCCGCCGAGCCGACCAACCAGCCCCTGGTGCTGGACGACGATGGCCGGCTGTACCTGCACCGCCACTTCGACCTGGAACGCCGGCTCGCCCGGCGCCTGCTGCAGAGCGCCGCGCCGCTGCCAGTGGATGCTGCCGCCGACGCCGCCACAGCCGCCCAGCTGGCCCGCCTGTTCCAGCCCGCCAGCGCGACCGACGGGCCCGACTGGCAGATGCTGGCCGCCGCCATGGCCCTGCGCGGCCGGCTCACCGTGGTCAGCGGCGGCCCCGGCACGGGCAAGACCACCACCGTGGTCAACCTGCTGGCCTGCCTGCTGGCCCGCACGCCCGATGCCAGGGTGGTGCTGGCGGCGCCCACCGGCAAGGCAGCGGCGCGGCTGGCCGAGGCCCTGCGCCAGCGTGCCGCCCACCTGCCACCCGACTTGCAAGACCGCCTGCCCACCACCGCCACCACGGTGCACCGGCTGTTGGGCGTGCGCCCCGGCCGTGGCGGCGTGGCGGGCGCGGGCGAGCAGGCGTTCGAGCACAGCGCCAGCCACCCGCTGGCGCTGGACCTGCTGGTGCTGGACGAAGCCTCGATGCTGGACCTGGCCCTGGCCACCCGCCTGCTGGAGGCGGTGCCCGCGCACGCCCGCATCGTGCTGCTGGGCGACAAGGACCAACTGGCCGCAGTCGAATCCGGCGCGGTGTTTGCCGAACTGAGCGCCGACCCCACGCTGAGCCCCGCGGCCACCGCCCATCTGGCGCAGCTGTGCGATCTGCCGGCCGGGCAGATCCAGGCGCCTGCCCGTTTGCGTGCGACCGACCTGCCAGGCGCCCTGCCTGACAGCGTGGTCTGGTTTCAGCGCAACTTCCGCTTTGGCAGCGCCTCAGCCATCGGCCGGCTGGCCGCCGACATCCTGGCCGGCCAGCCAGCTGCCGTGCAGGCCACGCTGCGTGGTGGCGGTGGCGGTGGCGGCGGCGGCGGGGCCGGTGCCGGAAGCAGTGACCCACTGCAATGGCTGGACGACGCGGGCGCCCAGCCAGCCGCCGCCACCTTGGCAGCGGTCACCGACGGCCATGCCGACTATGTCCAGGCCTGCCGCAGCGCGCTGGCCGCTGGCAATGCAACCGACGACGCCACCGCCGCCGCGCTGCTTGCCGCGTTCAACCGCTTCCGTGTGCTGTGCGCGCTGCGTGAGGGGCCGCGCGGTGTGCAGGCCATCAACGACGGCACCAGCCGCCGGCTGCGCCGTTCCATCACCGGCGAGCCGGGCGATGCACGCCAGCCCTGGTTTGCCGGCCGGCCGGTGATGGTGCTGCGCAATGACCCGACGCTGCAGCTGTTCAACGGCGACATCGGCATCACCCTGCCAGGGCCCGACGGCGCGCTGCGGGTGCTGTTTCCGGCTGCGGCTGACGCCAGGGGCCACTGGCGCGCCGTGCCACCCGCCCGCCTGCCGGCGCACGAGACCGCCTGGGCGATGACCGTGCACAAGGCGCAAGGCTCGGAGTTCGATGCCGTGCTGCTGCTGCTGCCGTCGCAGCGCAGCCGGGTGCTGAGCCGGGAACTGCTTTACACCGGGGTCACCCGCGCCCGGCAGCGGGTGCAGCTGGCCGCCAGCGCCGATGTGCTGGCCGCGGCGGTGCTGGCCAGCAGCCAGCGCCATGCCGGCTTGCAGGCGCGTCTGCGGGATCTGGCCGGCGACTGACGCAGCGGGCCCATGGAGGCGGTGGACCAGCGCGGCCGGCGCCACGCCAGAAGCGCAGCCGGTCGCAGTCGGCGATGCTGGAGACCGACTTCGCCGAGCCCAGAAACTGCGCGTCACGCGGTGTTGGGAAACGTGAGCCGGTATGCCGGCGTTGGCCCGGCCACCGGCGTGCTGGGGCGGGCATGCCGCCAGGCACAGTGCCGCCAGGGCCATCCAGGGTGGCGCCATGCGGACCGATGGGTGAAGGGGCCGGCCGGGCCGTCAACGCACACGGCCGAACTTGAGCAAATTGCCGTCGGTGTCGAGCAGCGCACATTCACGCATGCCCCATGGTTTGTCTTCGACACGCCGCAACCGAGGAATGCCCTGCGCCGGCAACTGGGCAGCCGCCAGCGCGGCGTGCAGCGCATCCACGTCTTGCAGCCGAACGTCACACCCCGCATCGCACGCTTGCGGCTTCAGGTCGGGGTGCGGAAAGAAGTGCTGCGCAATCGGCCCGCACGACAGGATGGCGCAGCCGTCACCGATCAACGTCCCGTCGACACCCAGCCGCTGGTAGAAGGCGATGGTGGCCGGCAGCGACCGGCTGGGCAGCGTGGGGATGGTGACGGCGTCACCGTGCCTGGCAGGGGCCTTTCGGGCGAAACGGGGTGGTCTGCGTGTCCGCGCCCAGCTTGCGGCGCAACGCGCCAGCGTCACGGCGACGTTGCTGGCGACGCGCCTGGGCAACACCGGCCTGGTCGCCGCTCGCCAAGCCAGTCGGCCTGGCCGTGCCCCGGCTGATCGTCGAGCGGCTGATGCCGAGCTAGCGCGCGATCTCCACGCTGTTGAGCTTGGCCTGCAGCAGCGCCTGGACCGACACCCGGTCAGCCCGCGTCACGTGCGAGGATGGCCTTCATGTCTTCGAACCCGATGGGTGCCGACGTGTGTTCATGGACGATGCGAAGATTGTGGCCAGAGGTCTTGACGACCCATGAGATTCGGTTCTGCATTGAACGGGATTCGCCGCCGTCTGGTGCGATGCTGGCGTAGGAAACAATCGCGGACAGGGATGCCAATTCCAGATCGCCAGTCACGATGGAATCTGTGAACCTGACCTGGAATTTGTCGCCTGGATTGGATCCGAGCCAACCTTCAATGGCCACTTTCCACGATTCGGCTCCACGGTATTCCCAAACTCCCCAGGCGTCGAAGATTCTGGCTTTTGGATCGTAGAGTTGAATCAACCCGCTCGCACTTCTGGCCGCAACGGCGGCGCTGTATTTCGCTTGAAGCTTCGCGATGGCGTCGTCAATGTCTTTCATGTTGCGATCCCTCCTGGATCGGTGGATTGTCGACGTTTGCGCGGTCGGTGGTCTGCGCCGGTCTTCAACCACTGGCTCTGCCGGCCGCATGCCGGGTCAGTGCTCCCGGCCATCCTTGGCCAGTTCCCGCCGGATCGCCCGCTGCAGCATCGCGTCAGTGACCAGGTTGCCGCCCGCGTCCAGCGCCAGCAGGCAGGCGGCCCGCACGCAGTTCACGATCTCAGCGCCGGCCAGGGCGTGGCGGGCGGCGATCTGCGGCAGTGAGATGGCCGCATCCAATTGCACCGCCGTCGGCAGGCTTTGTTGCCACAGCCGAAGCCGCTCGTCGGCCCGCGGCAGCGGAAAGTGCACCACCGCCTCAAAGCGCCGGGTGAAGGCCGCATCCAGGTTGTCCTTCTGGTTCGACGCCAGGATGGCGATGCCGCTGAAGCTTTCAATGCGCTGCAGCAGCCAGGCCACCTCCTGGTTGGCATAGCGGTCGTGGGCGTCGCGGGTGTCGCTGCGCTTGCCGAACAGCGCGTCGGCCTCGTCGAAGAACAGCAGCCAGCCGCGCTGCTCGGCCGCGTCGAACACGCGGGACAGGTTCTTCTCGGTCTCGCCGATGTACTTGCTGACCACCAGGCTCAGGTCGATCTGCCACACCGCCCGCCCGGCGGCCTGGCCCAGCAGCGCGGCCGTCAGCGTCTTGCCGGTGCCAGGCGGGCCGTGGAACAGCGCGCGCAGCCCCGGCCGCAGCTTGGCCGCCATGCCCCAGTCGTGCAGCAGGGTGTGACCATGGCGCAGCCAGCTCTGGATCTCATCCAACTGCGCGGCGGTGCCGGGGTGCAGCACCAGGTCGGCCCAGCCCAGCGTAGTGTGCACCGGCCGCGCCGGAAACGCCGCACCCAGCGCCGGCGCGGCGTCGGCGCCGGTGCCGGTGCCCAGCAGGTCCAGCGCCGCGGGTTGCAGCAGCAGCGCGCCGCGCAGCAACGGCGCGCCAGGCTCGGTGGGCGCCAGGCGCAGCACATCCTGGCGGGCGAACCAGTGCGCCGAGTTGAACAACGGCAGCAGCGCCAGCCGCGCTGCCAGGTCATCACCAGCCAGCACAAAGGCCAGGGTCTGGCCGCTGGGCTGGAAGGCGGCGGGGCTGCTGTCGGAGCCAGTGCCGCCCAAGCCGCCACCCATGCCGCCAAACTCGGCAAACGGTTTGTCGAAAGTCTGGTTGCGGGTCAAGAACACGTCCAGCGCCTGCGGTCGCAGATGCGGCGCCAGGGCCAGCGCCAGGGCCAGACGCTCGGCTGGCGTGGCCTGCTGTCGCTGCAGCAGGTCTGCCCAGGCAGAGCCACTGGCCGTGAGCATCGGCGGTGGCGGCATGGCCAGGTCGCCAGGTTCAGACGGGCTGAAGTAGCGCCGCAAGCGCCAGGCGATCACCTGCCCCAGCCAGTCCAGCTCCTGGCACAGCACCTGGGCGGTTGCCTGCAGCGCGGGTGCCACCGTCACCACTGCACCTGCAACAGGCGCGGCATCCACGGCAGGCGGACGATGGACGGGCTCCAGGGGAAGCGGTCCATCACCACGTCATGCGTGGCACGTTCCACCCGCAGCAGCCAGTGGCCGTCCTGGGTCAGCAGCTGCCCCTGGCGCTGCAGGAAGGCCTGGCGGAAGCCATCGGCCGACATCTGGCGCAGCACCGGCGCTGCCTGCACCACGGCGGCCAGCAGGTCGTGGCATTTGTCCTGCTCGGCGCTGGTGATGGGTTCGTCCAGCAGGATGGGCGCGTCCATCGGCAGGCCGCACAGCAGCTTGTTCAACGGCAACTGGAATTCCGGTGGATCGGCATCTCCGGTGGCCACGCACTGCAGCAGCACCGCCAGGCGTGTGGCGGCAGCCGGGCTGCGGAACTGGCGCGCCTCCAGCAGGCCCAGCCGGTCGGCAAAGCGCTGCACAAACGGCCACAGCAGCACCAGGCCGGCATTGGCCAGGTACAGGGCGTCGGCCGCGGCCACGCTTGTGGCCGGCTGGCTGGCTGGCCCTGGTTGGCGCGCCTGGAACTGCAGCAGCGATGCCAGTGCCACGGCGGCGCCGGGCCGCTGCCCCGGGCTGGCGCCTGCGGGCAGCGTGGCGGCCACCAGGCCATCGTGCAGGGCGGCAGCCAGTGCGCCAGCCGATGCGCCATTGGCAAGCAGGGCCACCCAACCCGGCGGGGCAATGTCCGACACCTGCTGGCGCAACGCCGGCAACCAGGGCAGCCAGGCCAGGGCGGCATCGCCCGACGGGCGCCGGGCCAGCCACGCCGCCAGGCGGTCCAGGGCCGCATCGGCGGCAGACAGCGCAGCCGCATCTGCCGCCGCGCTGGGCGGTGCATGGCGGGCCCGACCCGGCGCATCGGCAGATGGCACTGTGGGGCGGTCAGCCGGCGCGCGGGCCGACCCGGGCCAGGCCTGCTGGGTGGCCTGCCACAACGGCGCCAGGGCGGCCCCATCGACACCAGCGGCCGGCACAGTGACCTGGTCCAGCGCCCGGCGCCAGGCGGTGGCCACGTTGTCGGTGCCCAGGGCCAGGCGGTTGGGCAAGCGCTGCAGTGCCTGGACCCAGGCCTGGGCTGCCGACCACCCGGGTTGCAGGGCGGCGGCCAGGGCTTCGCGCCACCAGGCCTGCCGCAGTGCCGCCGGCGCCAGGCCCAGCGCCTGGGCGATGGTGGCCAGCAGCGCGGGCCAGGGCACGCCGGTCGTGCCGGGCTGGGCCTGCAACTGGGCCAGCAGACTGGCCAGCTGGGTGTCGGTCAAGGCCGCCACCAAGCGCTGCAGCGCCGGCGCGTCGGCATCGGCCGGCGGCAGCCAGGCGTGGCCGCGCTGCACCGGCTGGGTCAGCAGCGCAGCCAGGGCCCGCTGCAGGGCGCCGCGGTCTGCGGCGTCGGCCCACCAGGGCAACTGGCCGGTGTGCAGGCAGCAGGCCACCAGTTCAGCATCGGTCTGCACAACCGGTGCGGTCAGCAAGGCCTGGCGCAGCACGCGCTCCAGCGTGGCCTCGAAGTGCAAGCCCAGTGCCTGCGAGGCGCTGGTGTCGTCTGACCAGGCGGCCGCGGGCCAGTTGGCCAGGTCGATCTCCAGCCGGTCGATGCGCTGCACCGCATCGGCATCGCCCAGCTGTGTGCAGATGCGGTCGATCAGCGGCAGCAGCTGTTGCTGGACCTGGCGCAGCGCAGCGGCCTGCAGCGCGCCCGCATCGGCCCGGCGCGCGCCCGCCAGCTCGACCACCAGGCGTTGCACGCGGTGCTTCGGCGCGGGGGGAGCCATGCGCAGCGCAGGTCAGACCGGCGGGTCGGCAGGCTTGCCAGCGACCTGCACCAGCACATCGGCCGCCAGCAGCACCCGGCCGGCAGCATCGTCGGCGCGGCTGGCCTGCACCCGCAAGCGCGCATCGGCCCCCAGCGGCCCGGTGGGCAGCGCCAGCCGGTCGCCGGTGCCGGCCAGCGCGTCACCCACTGCGCTGCCATCGGCCCGCAACAGCTGGTAGACCACGCCGCGCTGGCTGGTGGCCAGCACGATGTCGGCGCCCGCGCCGGCCGCCACGCGGGGCGGCGTGGCCGACAGCGGCAGATCGTCACGCGGCAGATGCCGCTGCTGCAGCCACCGCGCTGCGGCCACAGGCAAGGCGGCATCGCCGGATGTCTCGGCCCGCAACAACAGCACGCGGGTGGCGGGCGGCCCGCCGTCGGCGGCCTGTGCCGGCGCCACCAGCCGCAGTGGGCCACCGTTGCCGGGCTGGGCGTCGGCCACCGGCTGCCCAAGTTCCAACAGCTGGTAGCGGGTGTCGGCCCGGCTGGCCAGCACGTCGACCGGCACGTCGGCGCCGGCTGGCAGCCAGTCGGCCATCAGCCGGCCCGCCGGCAAGGCAGGCAGGCGGCTGGTCGCCGGCAGGTCGACCGCCACGCCGGTGAACACCTTGGTGGCCCGCCAGGCCAGCAGGCTGCCGGCCGGCAGCACGGGCAGGTCGAGCACCGGCGCGGCGGGCGTGCGCTGGTCACGCGGCGGCAGCGGTGCGGCAGCGGCACGGGCATCGGTGGCGACCGCCAGGTCCACGCCCACCACCAACTGGCCCACGCCCTTGTTGAGGCTGCCATCGGCGCCTGCACGCTGGTGCATGTAGGCCGCCAGCGGCAGCGGCTGACCGTCGGGCTGCGGGCTGGGCCGGTAGGCCACACCGGGCTGGCCGGCCTGCACCTGCAGTTGCGGCATGCCGCCGGGGCCGGACAGCAGCGTCAGCTGCAGCGCGGGCTGCGGGTCGGGCCGCACCAGCAGCAGCACGGCGGTGGCCAGGCCGGTGGTGGTGGCCACAGTCTCGTCGCCGCGGCTGCGGTGTTGCTTGCTGGCCTGCACCAGGCAGACCAGGTCATCGGTGGACTCGCCCAGCGGCAGCAGCAGATCGCCACCGGTGCCGGGCAGCGCCGGGCCCAGCGCGGTGTAGCCCGGCGGCGGCGTCGCGCCGTCACCCCAGACCGGCGTCGCCACGCCGGCAAACGGTGCCTGGGCCTGCAGCAGGCCGACCGGCGCCCCCGTGCCGTCGGCTGCGCCGCCGCCGGGTGGCTGCCAGTCGGCGTCGGGCACACGCCGCACCCACAGCTGGTAGCTGGCGCTGGCCTGGCTGGCCTGCAACCGCAAGGCCGCGCCGGCCTGGCGGAAATCGACCACCGGCCCGGGCATGGCCACCACGGCACGGCGGGCATCGGCCAGCACCGCCACCCGCAACCGGGTGTCGAGCAGTTCGGATTCGGGTGCGCCGCCGTCACTGGCACTCAGCCGCTTGACGGCCTGCACCGCTAGGCTGCAGTCCTCGGTCAGCGGCGGTGTGGTCAGGGTGATGGTGTCGAGGTTGCCGATCACCACGCCGGCCTGCACCCGGCCGTCGACCACCAGGGCATAGGCCACGCCCTCCTGGCTGGCCAGCACCTGCACCCGCACCGCCTGGCCGTGGGCACACAGCCGCACATCCCCAGGCTCGGGGTTGGCCAGGGTGGCATCCAGCAACGGCAGGTCGGGCAGCAGCAGCGCCAGGGTGGGGTCCAGGCCCACCCGCACGGGTGCGGCCTGGTCCAGCAGCACCGGCGGCTGGGGCGCCAAGCCCGCCGGGCCGCGCAGCTTGCGCGCCTGCACGCGCATGCGGATGTCCTGGTCGATGGGCGGGGACTCCAGCACCAGCCGGCCGCCCTGGCCTGCTTCCTCCTGCGCCGGCAGCCATGCACCCTTCGCATCACGCAGCGGACCGCCATCGGGGCCACGCAGGCTGTAGGCCACGCCGGCCTCGGCATCGTCGATGGCGATGCGGGCGGTGCGGCCGTGCGCCACCTTCATGCCGGCGCCGGGGCCGCGGGCGGCAATGCCGTCGGCCACGCGCAGATCCGTCAGCGGGTAGGTGTCGCCCAGGCCGAGTGCGTCGATCACCCGGTTGCGGGCGCTGCGCAGCACCACCTGGCTGGCGCTGCCGGCGGCGGCATCGAGGTCGGCGCCGCCGCGCAGCCAGGCGGCGCGCAGGCGGCGCCAGATGGCCAGGGCGGCATGGCAGCTGGCCAGGGCGGCGGCGTCCAGCCACAGCAGGCGCACCGCCAGGTGGGCCGGTGTTTCCTGCGCCACGGCATGGGCCAGGCGCTGGCGCAGGTCGGCATCGGCCCAGCGCGGGTCGTCGCCGGGCAACACCAGGCTGATTTGCAGCGAGAACGGGTCGGCCGACAGCGCGGCGCGCATCGGCGGGCCCTGCTGCCGGTTGTCGGCCGCCAAGGGCCGCAGCAGGATGTGCTCGACCAGTTGCAATGGCAGCGCCGCATCGGCCAGCCCCAGCAGGCGCGCCAGGCGCTGCTGCAGGCCCGCAGGCGCTGCCAGCGGGTCGGCCGGGTCGGCCAAGCCGTCGGCGCCCAGGCCACGGCGCAGGGCCAGGCGCGGGTAGTCCTGCAGGTAGGCCTGCTTGTCGCGCAAAGCGCGGCGGCGGGGCGAGTCGTCTGCCGATGCATCGGCCACTTCAGGGGGATCGGCCAGAGGCCGCACCTCGCCCCAGTGCTCACCCAGCCGGGCCAGCAGATGGTCGGTGAGGCGGTGGCGCTGGGCCAGCCGGGCCTCGTCGGCATCGGCGTCGCCCCAGGGGTTGTCCGACAGTGCCGCCAACCAGCTGGCGTGAGCTTCGGGCGGGTGGCGGCGCACGCTGGCCAGTTGCAGCGCCCCGCCCTCGTCGGGCACGGCTTGGCTGAAGCGCAGGTCGTCGCCCTGGTCGGTGAACGACAGCAGGCGACCGGACTGCGCCAGCTGGGCAAACTGGTTGGCCAGCAGCTGGTCGAACAGCATCAGGTAGGCCTTGAGCTGGCGGGCCTGGGCTTGGCGCGCGGGCGGCTCCTGGCGGGACAGGCCGGCCGGCCCGACACCATAGGCCTGCGGCAGGTGGTGCTGGATGGACAGGTAGCGCGCCACCTGGCGTGGGCGCGCCGGCGGCAGGGCCAGTGGGTCGTCGGCTGAGGTTGGCGGCGGCAGCACACTGCGGCGCAGCCGCGCCTCATACAGGCGCCGGGCCTGGGCGCGCAGGGCCGGATGGTCGATGCGCAGGCCGCCGCGTTCAAGCTGCAGGCGCGAGCCCGGCATGTCGAAGCTGGCACAGCGGTCAGGCGGTACCGGCAGCAGCCAGTCGGTGCTGGGCTTGCCGTCACGCAGCAGGCCCAGTCGCTTGATGGCCGCCACACCGGGCACGGCCATCACCACCTGGATCAGGTCGGACACCCGCACCGCATCGCGCCGGCGGGCGGCCGCCCAATCGGCGGGGTCGAGAAAGCCGCGCTGCATCAGCGGGCCCTCGAAGATCTGGTCGGCGCGCCAACCGCGCGCCAGCATCTCGCGCAGGCTGCGAAACGGCAGTGGCGGTGCCAGGTGCTCGGCCAGGGCCAGGGCCACGGCGGCAAGGGTCTCGGTGCCATCCGCCCCGGTGGCCAGCTCGATGGCGCCATCCAGCGCCACGGGCAGCCGGTCCAGCACACGGATCTCGGCGATGTCTTCACCCAGGGCGCGCCACTGCTGCAGGTGCTGCGCCACCTGGCGCTCGAGCATGCCGCCATCGCCAGTGGCATCCAGGCCCGATTTCTCGATCGACACCCGCAGCAGGCCGCGCGGGCGCAGCAGGCTGACGTTGGGGCTGCCGCGCCCGCCTGCAGCATCCGTCTGCGGGCCGCCCGCGACTGGGCCCAGCAGGGCCTGTGCCGCATCGTGGCTGGCCAGTGCATCCTCCATCGGCTCGACCCAGGCATTGCGCACGCCGGGCAGGTCGATCACCAGGCGGCGCAGGTCATCGGCGGTGACCGGGCCACTGGGCAGCACCTGGGCCGGCGTGAACAGCCCGGCCGTGCCCGACGGGGCCGCACCGGCTTCAGCCGGCAGGCTGGCGAGCAGGTCTGGCACCGGATGCTCGGCACGGTAGGCCAGGTCGGTGATCGCGTAGCACACCGCCTCCAGCACGGTGATGCCGGGGTCGTGGCTGTTGTGGTCGGTCCAGGTCTGGCCGGCCAGGCGCTGCAGCGTGCCGATGGCGCGCAGGCGCAGCGCGTCGAAATCGCCCATCGGGGTGTCGGTGGTCACGGCGGAAACCTGCGGCGCGGGGTGTCTCGGATGTCGCCCTGGTCAGCCGCCAGTACCAGGCTGCGGCCGGCCGCTGGCGGACAGGGTGAGCGCATCGACCTGCGCCGACAGTTCCTGCACGGCCTTGATCAGCACCGGCACCAGGCTGTTGTAGACCAGGCCCAGGCGGCTGTCGGGCTGCGACGGGTCGGCAGGCATCACCGCCTCGGCGATCACGGCCTGCACCTCCTGGGCAATCAGGCCCAGCGTCTTGTGGGGTTCGGCCAGTTCATTCCAGCGAAAGCTCACCGGCTTCAGTTGCATCAGCGCGGCCAGGCCGTGGTGCAAGGGCTCGATCTCGCGCTTGGCGCGCAGGTCGGAGTTGTTGATGAACTGGCCATTGACTTGCAGGTGGTCCCACACCGCCACCCGGCGCGGCACCGGGGCGCCGGCGCTGGGACCTGTCGTGCGACCCAGAATCATCAGGCAGTTGTAGTCGCGCGCGTTCTCGATCGCTGCCCAGCCCGGCTGGTTGCCGATGAAGCTGTGGTTGTGGTTGGGGTCTGTGAAGTAGATGTCGGACGTGCCGGCGTAAATGCCACCGGCCACCTCCAGCTTGGCGCGCGGCGTGCGCGTGCCGATGCCCACGTTGCCCGAGGCCATCAGCGCGATGTGGTCATCGGCGTTGTCGGAGGTGCCGATCTCGAAGGTGGTCTGCTCGCCCTGGCGGGCGTAGTAGCGGATCCAGGCGCTGTCGCTGCCGCCGCCGCCGGGGTCGGGCGAGAACAGGATGCCGCGGTCGACGCTGTTGCCGGCACTCACCATCAGTGCACCGTCACGGACCTCCAGCTTGGCCCGTGGGTCGGGCGTGCCCATGCCCACGTTGCCCTGGCCGTCCAGCACCAGATCGTTGTGGCTCCAGGGCTCGCGGATGAAGTACATGCGGTTGCTGTTGACATGGATCGCCCAGTCACCATGGTCGCTGTCGATGAAGTCGATCTGCGGCGCGTTGCCCTTGATCTGCAGCTGGCCGCTGGCTTTCAGGCGGGATTCCGGGTCCGGTGAGATGCCATGGTCGGCCACGAGGCGGAGCGCTCCGTTGACCTGCAACTGTGCACCGGGCGACACCGTGCCGACGCCCACCTGGCCGGTGGCCTGGTCGATGAACAACCGGGGGTTGCCATCGCCATCCGTGAAGCCCAGCCCGGGCTGGCCGCTTTGCGGCTTGCGCGGGTCGTCACGCGGGTTCAGCGCCAGGCTGAAGGCCGGCTTGGCATCGTTGAAGTTGCGGTACAGGTTCAGCAACTTCTTCTGGCTGCTGTCGTCGCCGTCGGCCTGCAGGCTGAGCGGCTCCCCAGGCGGTTTGGCGATGCCGTCGTCACGCTGGTTGAGCGCCGCGCCGATCAGTTCCTCGAAGTTGCTGGCCGTGGGCACGGCGTTCTTGACGAAATAGGACTTCAAGGTCTCGCGGCCGGTCTTGTCGATTTTCATGGGCGTTGCTCCTGGGTCATGCAATGGAGAAGTCGAGCTCGATGCGCATGCTGCCGATGCCTTCGAAGCCCTGCACGCGCTGGTCGTTGGCGGCGATCACGTCGAACGCATGGCGGTCGGCGGCCACCAGCACGGCGTCGGCACGCTGCGGGGCGATGCTGTGCTCGGGTTGGTCGGGCACCAGGGTGAAGCGCCCCTGGTCCCCGGTGAACAGCCGCAGGCCGGCGATGTAGTCGACATACGGCCGCGTCTCGATGAAGTGGATGATGCTGTTGGCATACAGGCTGCCGCCGATCACCAGATCGGCCCCGTCGGCATAGGCCCAGGGCGACAGGAAGCGGTTGAGGTCGTCGTTGAGTTGCTGACGGCACCAGCCTTCGTCGGTGCCAGGCATGAAGCGCACGCCGCAGCGCACCTTCACCGGGATGAAGTGCGCATTGCGCACCCGCAGCCGCGCCGCCGCCGGCAGCTTGTCGGCCAGGAAGGCGCTGATGTCGGCGATCAGCTCGGCACTGGCCCGCGGGGCGAAGGGGTCGAAGGGCTGGCGCTGGGTGATGTCGGGCACCACGATCAGGTCGACCGCGCCGGGCTCGGGCTGCCAGCGGGCGTCGGCACGCAGGCATTTCACCTTGTAGAGCTGTGGAAACTGACCCAACACCAGGTGCTCGTAGTCCCAGGGGGTCAGCGCGCGCTGGCGGTGGCGCAGGCGTTCGGCCACCCGGGTGTTGAACAGCCCGCCCTGCTCGGCCGGCCGGCCACCAAAGCTGCTGTAGGGCTGGGCCAGCGCGGCCAGACCGGGCACCGGCTCCACCGGGCCCGTGATCTGGGCCGGCGGCATGGTGCGGGCCAGGTCGTCACCGGTGCTGGCGGCGTCCACCCGCTCGGCCAGCACCGCATTGGTGTGCAGGCCGACCACGTCGCACACGCCGTCGACCGTGTGCTGGCGCTGCAGCCGCAGCCACACCAGGCCGCCACGCGGCATGGGCTGGCTGTCCAGCGGCCGCGCCAGCAGCATCGGCGTGCCCGCCACCACCGCGGGCAACTGCAGCTCGACGATGCCGGCGTTGATCAGGTGGCGGGTGCCGTCGGCCAGCAGGCTGCCTTCCAGCGGGCCCTGCTGCAGTGATTGCCAGCGGCTGCCGTCCAGCACCGACCACTGCACCGCCGCAGGGGCCGCCGTGGGGTCGGCGCTGCCCTCGGCCACCTGCACCAACAGGCTCAGGCGCTGCGGCGCCTGCACGCCGGCCAGGCCGAGGTAGAGCTCACCCTGCGCCGGCAGGTCGGGCAGCAGCGGCACGGCGCTGCCCACCTCCACGCCGGCATCGGGTCCCAAAGCCACATGGCCGAAGGGCAGCAGATGGTGCAGCGTGGCCGGCGGCTGCGCTGCGCCGCGCGGCACGAACGGCGGTGGCACTGCCGACTGTTCGCAGCTGGCGGTGTAGTCGGCCACCAGGCTCTTGAGCTTGGGCGTGTACGGTGGGTTGACGAGGAAGTTGTCAGCCACCGGCTTGGCGGCGCCAGGCGCCGTGGCGGCGGCCATGGCGGCGGCCAGTTGCAGGGACAGCTTCAAGGCCAGCGGGGGGTAAACCGGGTGCTGCAGGTCGCCCGCCATCTCCCACACCCAGCAACGGCGCCAATCGCCGGCGGCAACGCCTGCGGGCGCATCGGCCAGCAGCCGGCCGGGCTCCATCACGGCGGTGGGGCTGAGCAGCAGCGCGCCCGGGCTGTCGGCCGTGCCGAACAGCGGCAGCGGCTGGGCGGCGGCGTTGAACACCGCGCCATCGCGCAGGCCCACCCGCACGGTGAAGCTGGCACCCGACAGGCCGCCAGGGTAGTTGGCGTAGTGCTGCTTCAACGCGGCCGGGCCGCCCATCCAGCTGCCGCGGAAGCTGATGCTGTCCAGCGCCTTGCCCACCAGCTCGGGGTGGGCGATGGACAGGCGTGCGCCACTGGCGGGCTGGTTGCCGAAGGGCTCGAACGGCTTCTTCGGGTCGAGCACCTGCTGGTCGTTCTGCAGCAGCAGGGACGCCAGGCCCACCACCTGCACCTGCAGCGACAGGCGCCGCAGTTGCAGGCCGGCCAGCACCTGGTAGGCGCTGTGGTGGCAGTCGAAGCCGTCATGCCAGACCGGCCGCAGCATCAGGCGCAGCACCGGCGCGGCGACCTGCAGGCCGTGCAATGCGATGCCGGCCGGCACCACCGCAGGTTGCTGCGCGCCCAGCCAGCAGCGCAGCACCAGGGCACGCAGGCCACCGGTCTCGATGCCGTCCACCGCCGGGTAGCCGTCGAAGCCGGGACGCAGCCAGGTCAGCTGCACGTCATCGGGCACCAGCCAGCCTTCTGGCCCGCTGACCTGCACGTCAAACGGGTTGAAGCTGGCCAGCAACGGCGCGGCGTCGGCTGGCGCCAGCAGCGCGCGCAGCGCGCGGGCGTCAAAACTGGCAGCGTCACCGTCGAAGCCCAGCACCAAGTTGATCTGGCGCTGGCCTTCGGCCAGGGCCAACAACGGCGATGCCACGGCCAGACCCAGTACCGGGGCAGGTGCGGGAAGCCGCTGGGTGGCGGCGGCCAGGTTGCCGAAGGGCTGCCAGCGTGGCGCCGCACCCTCGGCCACTGGCGCCTGCGGCCGCACGCTGCGGGCATCGCCTGCCGGGTAGGCGTGGTGCCAGATGCGCTGCACCGGCTGGCCGATGGCGCCGCCGGGGCGGTTGCGCTGGGCCTGCTCCAGCAGCACAGCGGCCTGGGTCAGGTCGGCCGGGCTGGGTGCGGTGCCGGCGGCAGCCGCAGTGGCCAGCGCCTGCAGCCAGGCCAGATCAGCGGCCGCCATGCCCAGCGCGGACAGCCGCGTCCAGGCGGATTCCAGCGGCACGCCCACGCCGGTGGCCGAGGCCACCATGGCGGCCAGGCTCTGGCCGGCCGCAGCCGGGCGGATGTCGCGTGCCTGGGGCAGACCGCGCAGGTTCAGGCGGCTGCCGAAGGCAGTGAACTGGGGAAGCGGCGGCAAGGCGGGCGCCACCACGGTGGCAGACGCGGCCTTGGCAGCAGCCGCTGCCAGCAGCGCCTGCTGCCGGCGACGCACCTGCACCACGGTGAATGCCTCGGTGAACAGGGTGTGCACCCGGGCCCAGTCGGCATCATCGGCGGGCGTGTTGGCCAGCAGCGTGGGCGGCAGGTCCAGGCTGCGCCGGGCCACCACCATGGCGAAGCGGTAGGCCTCGGCCGACATGCCGAAGTATTGCTCGATGGCCACAAAGCCCTGGTGCAGACGGGTCAGTGACCCCACCACCGGCATCGGCCAGACCAGGCCGGCATGGGTGGTGGCCAGCAGGGCATCCACATCGCGCCGCTGGCGCTGGGCATCGGTCAGCACCAGGGCCGGCTGCAGGCGCCGACCGGCGGTTTCCAACAAGGCGGCGATCTCGCGCCACTGGCCGTCCACCCGCAGTTTGGTCTGCATCAGGCTGCGGAACTCGGGCAGCGTGAGGCGCAGCGTGTCGGTGACGAAGGTCTGCACCTCGGGCCGGTCGGTCAGCAGCGTGTGCACATCCTCGATGCGGGTGACTTCGGGCAGTTGGTCGTACAGGCGGGCATAGGCCGCCTCGCCCAGGCCCAGCGCAGCCCGCAGGTTGGCATGGAAGTCGTCGGCCGCCACAGCGGGTGGACGGAAGTCGGGGCTGCGCCGACGGCCGGCCACGGCCAGCAGCGCGTTGATGGCCGCCCAGTCGGCCGCATCACCATCGAGCCGAAGGCGTTGCAGCTGCATCAGGCGGCGGAAGTCGTCGAACAGCGGCATGCCCAGGCCGGTGGCGACGAAGTCGACCACCTGCTGCGCCTGCACCAGGTGGTCGAAGTGGATCTCAACCGGCGGCTGGTCGGCGGCGGCCTGCGCCGGCAGGCCCGGGAAGATGGGCACCGGCAGCGGGTCACCCGGCTTGGGCGCGCCCAGGGCGATGCGCAGCATGGCCAGGAAGGCCATTTGCCGCGTACCGCCCTGCAGGTACTGGCGGCTGGCCTGGGCGATGCCGGTCTCGCGGATGTGCACCCGCAGCGAACACAGCGCCGCCACCCGCACCTGGCTGGCCACCAAGTCGTTGCGGGTGGCAAACATCCGCGGCTGGGCGGCGGCATCGGCCCCAGCGCGCAGCAACGTGCCAGCGGGCAGGCGCAGGCGCGCGACGCGCTCATCGGGCCGGGCCAGCAGGTGCACCCGGTCGGCCACCGCCGGCTGCGGCACCATGCGCAGCACATCGCGGTAGAAGTGGTCGAGGTGGCGGCCGCTGAAGCGGTTGAGCTGGGCGCGGGTCAGGCCCAGCAGGTCCAGGCAGGCCAGCAGCAAAGCCAGCGGTGGCTGTGCCAGCGCGGCATCGGGCGCCGGAGCCCAGGCATCGGGCGGGCCGGCATCACTGGCGGCGCGCTGCACCGCATCGGCGGCATCGACCAGCGCGTCAGGCGCCGGGAACATGGCCTGCCAATGGCCACGCTCGGCGCCGGTGTCGTCCACATCCACCAGGCCGGCGGCGTAGGCACGCGCAAAGGCCAGGGTGTCGGCCAGGGTCCAACCATCCAGCACGGCCAGAGCCGGGTCCAGGGCGGGACGCTGGCGCCCGGCCTGGCTGCTGCCGTCGTGCAGTGGGATGTCCATGCCGGTGTTCAGCTGGCGCTGACCTGCTGGTTGATGGGCATGAACTGGCCCTGGCCGCTGTACTGCGGCGTGGCGTCCGGCACCGGCCCGCCAGGCGTGGGCTGCTGGGCGGGGGTCTGCACCTCGAACTTGGCAGTGAA
>JBBAPL010000033.1:0-43212 GCA_040400895.1 Aquabacterium sp. | reverse complement strand
CGGCCACCAGCCCCTACGGCCAGACCAAGCTGATGGGCGAGACCATCCTGCGCGACCTGGGCGCGGCTGACGCAGCCTGGCAGACCGCCTGCCTGCGCTACTTCAACCCGGTGGGCGCGCACGACAGCGGCCTGATCGGCGAAGACCCGCGCGGCACGCCCAACAACCTGATGCCCTACGTGGCCCAAGTGGCCGTGGGCCGGCGCGCGCAGCTCAGCGTGTTTGGCAACGACTACCCCACGCCCGACGGCACCGGCGTGCGCGACTACATCCACGTGGTCGATCTGGCCGAAGGCCATGTGGCCGCCCTGCGTCGGCTGCTAAACGCCCCAGGCTCGCTCACCGTCAACCTGGGGACGGGTCGTGGCTACAGTGTGCTGGAACTGGTCGCTGCCTACGCGCAGGCCAGTGGCAGGCCGGTGCCTTACCAACTGGTGGCGCGCCGCCCAGGTGATGTGGCTGCCTGCTATGCCGACCCCGCGCTGGCGCAGCAGTTGCTGGGCTGGCAGGCCCGGCATGACCTGGACCGCATGTGCGTCGACAGCTGGCGCTGGCAGCAGAGCAACCCCAACGGCTTCGAAACACAAGCTTGAACATGACCATCCACGTCCAACCCGTCATCATGGCCGGCGGCTCCGGCACCCGGCTGTGGCCGCTGTCGCGCGCCGGTTTCCCCAAGCAGTTCCTGGTGCTGTCGGGTGACGCCAGCAACACGTTCAGCCTGTTCCAGCAAGCGGCGCAGCGGCTGCAAGGGCTGGCCGATGGCGACATCACCGTGGCCGCACCCTGCATCGTCGGCAACGAGGACCACCGCTTCCTGGTGCTGGACCAGCTGCGTGAACTGAAACTGGAACCCGCCGCCGTGCTGCTGGAGCCGGTGGGCCGCAACACCGCGCCCGCCGTCACCCTGGCTGCGCTGGCCGCGCTGGACGCCGGCGGCGACCCGGTGCTGGTGGTCAACTCGTCCGACCAGACGGTGACCGACGGCGCAGCCTTCACCGCCGCCCTGCGCCAGGCCGTGCGGGTGGCGGCCGACGGCAGCATCGTGATCCTGGGCATCACGCCCGACAAGCCCGAGACCGGCTACGGCTACATCCGGGTGGCTGCCAGCGGCGATGCGGCACCCGCCGTGGCCCAGTTCGTCGAAAAGCCCGATGCCGCCACCGCGGCGCGCTACCTGGCCGAAGGCGGCTACTTCTGGAACGCCGGCATGTTCGTGCTGAAGGCCAGCGTGTGGATGGCCGCGCTGCAGCGCTTGCGCCCCGACATCGCCACCGCCACCCAGGCCGCCTGGGCCGCGCGCAGCACCGACGCCAAGTTCGTGCGGCCCGGCAAGGCCGAGTTCACCGCCGTGCCCAGCGAATCGGTGGACTACGCGGTGCTGGAGAAATGCCCCGGCGCCGGCATGCCCATCCGCATGGTGGCCCTGGACGCCGGCTGGAACGACCTGGGCGCCTGGGAAGCCGTGTGGCAGGTGGCCCCCAAGGACGCGCAGGGCAACGCCAGCGTGGGCGACGCCATCGTCAAGGACAGCAGCAACACCCTGGTGCATGCCCACAGCCGCCTGGTGAGCGTGGTGGGCCTGAACGACGTGGTGGTGGTGGAGACTGCTGACGCGGTGCTGGTGGCCAGCCGCGAGCGCAGCCAGGACGTGAAGCTGATCGTCAACCACCTGGGTGCCGAGCAGCGCGGCGAGCAGACCCTGCACCGCAAGGTGCACCGCCCCTGGGGCTGGTACGACAGCATCGACAACGGCCCGCGCCACCAGGTCAAGCGCATCATGGTCAAGCCCGGCGCCAGCCTCAGCCTGCAGATGCACCACCACCGCGCCGAGCACTGGATCGTCGTCAGCGGCACGGCCGAGATCACCAATGGCGACAAGGTGCTGCTGCTGGCCGAGAACCAGAGCACCTACATCCCGCTGGGCCAGACCCACCGCCTGGCCAACCCGGGCAAGGTGCCGCTGGAGATCATCGAGGTGCAGAGCGGCAGCTACCTCGGTGAAGACGACATCGTGCGCTTCGAAGACACCTACGGACGAAAGTGATCCCAAGATGACCATCCTCGTCACCGGCGGTGCCGGCTTCATCGGCAGCAACTTCGTGCTCGACTGGTTCCAAACCAGCAGCGAGCCCGTGGTCAACCTCGACGCGCTCACCTACGCCGGCAACCGCGCCAACCTGGCCGCGCTGCAGGGCGATGCGCGCCACACCTTCGTGCATGGCGACATCGGCGACCGGGCGCTGGTCGACAGCCTGCTGGCCACGCACCAGCCGCGCGCCATCGTGCACTTCGCGGCTGAAAGCCATGTGGACCGCAGCATCCACGGCCCCGGCGCGTTCATGAAGACCAACGTCGACGGCACCTTCACCCTGCTGGAAGCCGCGCGCGCCCACTGGGGCGGCTTGGCGGCGGATGCCAAGGCGGCGTTCCGCTTCCACCATGTCAGCACCGACGAGGTCTACGGCAGCCTGCAGCCTGGCGCCCCGGCCTTCACCGAGAGCCACCCCTACGAGCCCAACAGCCCCTACAGCGCCAGCAAGGCCGCCAGCGACCACCTGGTGCGCGCCTGGCACCACACCTACGGCCTGCCGGTCGTCACCACCAACTGCAGCAACAACTACGGGCCGTACCACTTCCCCGAGAAGCTGATCCCGCTGATGATCGTCAACGCCCTGGCGGGCAAGAGCCTGCCGGTGTACGGCGACGGCCAGCAGATCCGCGACTGGCTCTACGTGGGCGACCACTGCAGCGGCATCCGCGCGGTGCTGGCTGGCGGCCGGCTGGGCGAGACCTACAACATCGGCGGCTGGAACGAGCAGGCCAACATCGACATCGTCCACATCGTCTGCGGCCTGCTCGATGAACTGCGGCCTGACCCCGCCGGCCCCTATGCCCGGCTGATCACCTACGTGACCGACCGGCCCGGCCATGACCGCCGCTATGCCATCGACGCCCGCAAGATCGAGCATGAACTGGGCTGGCGCCCGGCCGAGACCTTTGCCACCGGCATCCGCAAGACGGTGCAGTGGTACCTGGCCAACGCCGACTGGGTGGCCAGCGTGCAGAGCGGCGCCTACCGCGACTGGGTGTCGACCAACTACGAGGCCCGCGCATGAACATCCTGCTGCTGGGCAAGAACGGCCAGGTGGGCTGGGAACTGCAGCGCGCGCTGGCGCCGCTGGGCACGGTGGTGGCCTGTGACTTCGACAGCCCCGCCCCGCTGACGGCCGACTTCTCGCGGCCCGAGAGCCTGGCCGCCCTGGTGCAGGCGGTGCGGCCCGACGTCATCGTCAATGCCGCGGCCCACACCGCCGTCGACAAGGCCGAGAGCGAGCCCGACCTGGCCCTGGCCTTGAACGCCACCGCCCCCGCGGTGCTGGCGCGGGAGGCCGCCGCGCTGGGCGCCTGGCTGGTGCACTACAGCACCGATTACGTGTTCGACGGCAGCGGCAGCAGCCCCCGCAACGAAGACGCGCCCACAGGCCCCCTCAGCGTCTATGGCCGCACCAAGCTGGCGGGCGAGCAGGCCATCGCCGCGTCCGGCTGCCGGTACCTGACATTCCGCACCAGCTGGGTGTATGCGGCGCGCGGCGGCAACTTCGCCAAGACCATGCTGAAGCTGGCCGCCGACCGCGACGCGCTGAACGTCATCGCCGACCAGGTGGGCGCGCCCACCAGCGCCGAGCTGCTGGCCGACGTGACCGCCCATGCCCTGCGGCAAGCCATGGCCAACCCGGCGCTGGGTGGCCTGTACCACTGCGTGGCCGGTGGCGAAACCACCTGGCATGCCTATGCCCGGCTGGTGATCGAACACGCCCGCGCCCTGGGCGTGCCGATCCAGGTGGCCGCCGACGCGGTGCGCCCCATCCCCACCAGCGCCTATCCCACGCCGGCCCGGCGGCCGCTGAATTCACGCCTGGACACCAGCCGCCTGCGCAGCGCCTTCGGCCTGCAGCTGCCCGACTGGCAAGCCGGCGTGGTGCGCATGCTGACCGAAACCCTGAATCGCTGACTGAAGGACACACACACCATGCAACGCAAGGGCATCATCCTGGCCGGCGGATCCGGCACCCGGCTGCACCCGGCCACCCTGGCCATCAGCAAGCAGTTGCTGCCGGTGTACGACAAGCCGATGGTGTACTACCCGCTCAGCACGCTGATGCTGGCCGGCATCCGCGACATCCTGATCATCAGCACGCCGCAGGACACGCCGCGCTTCGAAGCCCTGCTGGGCGACGGCAGCCGCTGGGGCCTGAACCTGAGCTACTGCGTGCAGCCCAGCCCCGACGGCCTGGCGCAGGCCTTCATCCTGGGGCGCAGCTTCGTGGGCAACCACCCCAGCGCCCTGGTGCTGGGCGACAACATCTTCTACGGCCATGACTTCGCCACGCTGCTCAAGCGTGCCGACAGCCGCACCTCGGGCGCCAGCGTCTTCGCCTACCACGTGACCGACCCCGAGCGCTACGGCGTGGTCGAGTTCGACGCCGGCAAGCGCGCACTCAGCATCGAAGAAAAGCCCAAGGCGCCCAAGAGCAACTACGCCGTCACCGGCCTGTACTTCTATGACCAGCAGGTGTGCGACATCGCCGCCAGCATCCAGCCCAGCGCCCGCGGCGAGCTGGAGATCACCACGGTCAACGCCACCTATCTGCAGCAGGGCCAGCTCGATGTCGAGATCATGGGCCGCGGCTACGCCTGGCTGGACACCGGCACGCATGACAGCCTGATGGAAGCCGGCCAGTTCATCGCCACCCTGGAAAAGCGCCAGGGGCTGAAGGTGGCCTGCCCGGAGGAGATCGCCTACCGCGCCGGCTGGATCACCGCCGCCCAGCTGGAGAAACAGGCCCAGCCCATGCTGAAGAACGGCTACGGCCAGTACCTGATGCAGGTGCTGCGCGAAAAGGCGTTCTAGCCGCCTGCAATCCGGAGGGCCAGGCGCCCCGGGGTTCGCTGGCAAGCCGCTGCGCTTCGTGGGGTGCTTGGTCAGGCGCTGTCAGGGCGGCGCAGGCAAGGGCGTATGGTGCAGGCACTCTCTCTCACTGAAAGCCTGCATGACGACACCCCAACCCTTCCTGCACGACGACACAGGCACCGTGCGATTCTGGGTGGACGTGGACGGCCAGCCCGTGGGCGCCAGCGTCCGGCGTGAAGTGCTGCACCAGTGTTTTGCCGCCGGCCGCAGTGACGACCAGCCACTGGCCACCTACCAGGCCCACAGCACCGCGTTGCACGCTGCCGTGCGCCGCCGGGTGGCCGGCGGGTCGATCGAGCCGGTGATGCTGCGCGAATTCGACCTGCGGCCCACCGCAGGCTGAACCCACCACCCTGGGGTAGGTGAGGGGGGTGGCGCGCCGGGGGGCGTGGCCACAAACGCTTACAAGGTGACGCTTCACCTTGGGGCCGGGGGTGCCGATGACCAACCATCCCCACGGTCCGGTGCCGGGCCGCATCCTGGCGCCCGCCGGGCCGCCAACCCCTGTCGGCAGCCCCCCCATGACACAGTGTCCACGCCCTACCAGCCACGGCCATCCACCGGCGAGCCGCTGGCCGCAGCAGGCAACCGCCCTGGCATGGTGCACCTTGGCCAGCCTGGTGCTGGCCGGCTGCGGCGGCGGTGGGGGCGGTGACCCTGCCGCCACCGACACCCCAACCCCCTTGGCTGCCCCCGCGCCCGGCCCGGCGGCCAGCAGCGCCGCCACCGCGGCCGATGCCGATGTGTCCACCGTGCTGGCCGTGGCCAACGCCGGGGTGGCTGCCGAGGCCATGGCCCTGTCGGCCCAGCGCAGCCTGCAGGACGAAGCCACCCTGGCGGCGCGGACGGAAAGCACGCAGGCCAGCGCCAGCGGGGCAGCCCCGGCTCCGGCTCCGGCTCCGGCACCGGCACCGGCAGCCGCCGCACCCGCGCCCACACCTGCCGCTGCACCCGCGCCCTCCCCCGCCGCTGCCCCGGCGCCAGCGCCGGCAGCCACGCCCCTGGTGGTGCGGGCGCGCGCCACGCTGGTCGGCGGCGTGGGCGCCCAGATGGTGGTGCGGGTGAACGGCCAAGTCATCGGCGTCACCACGGTGGCCAACACCCAGTTCGCCAACTTCGAGTTTGCGGTGCCGGCGCTGCAGGCCAACGCCCTGGTGGACGTGGTATTCACCAACGACGCGTACGCGAACGGCGAAGACCGCAACCTGTACGTGGCCTACCTGCAGCAGGGCAGCCGGGTGGTGATGCCCACGGCCAGCAACGCCAGCATCGACCGTGGCACCGGCCCCGCCGCCTTCGACGGCGCCGACCCCGTGGCCGGCGGCGGCAACATCGCCTGGAATGCCGCGCTGCGGCTGACCTGGCCGGCCGACACGGCCACTGTCGATGCCATGCTGGCCCGCAAGCGCGACGCCGTGCGCTTCCTGCTGCAGGCCAGCTTCGGCCCCACGCTGGCCGATGTCACTGCGCTGGCCACCAAGCCCTACGCCAGCTGGCTGGGTGAGCAGATGGCCCTGCCGCACCAGCCCGACTATGTCAACGCGGTGCAGGCCCAGTTCAACCAAGGGGATGCCTGGCGGCCGGCTGGCGCCAGCTACAGCCCGAACGTGGTGTCGCAAACCTTCTGGAAGACCGCCGCCACCGCACCCGACCAACTGCGCAAGCGGGTGGCGTTTGCGCTGCACCAGATCTTCATGGTGTCGCAGAACGATTCCAACCTGTGGCACCACGCCCGCGCCGTGGCGGCCTACCACGACCTGTTGAACAAGAACGCCTTCGGCAACTTCCGCACGCTGATGGAAGACGTGGCCCTCAGCCCGGCCATGGGCATCTACCTCAGCCACATGCGCAACCGCAAGGAAGACACCGTCACCGGCCGCGTGCCCGACGAGAACTTCGCGCGTGAGCTGATGCAGCTGTTCACCATCGGCCTGCATGAGCTGAACGCCGACGGCAGCCCCAAGCGCAACGCCAGCGGCCAGCTGGTGGAGACCTACGGCAACGACGACGTGGTGGCCATGGCCAAGGTGTTCACCGGCTGGAGCTGGGCCTTTGCCGACGCCGAGCTGACCGACGCCAAGTTCCGCTGGGGCAGCCCGGTGATGACGGCCGCCGGCGACCAGCGCATCGACCTGCTGCCGATGAAGGCCTACGCCAACCAGCACTCCGCCCTGGCCAAGCCGCTGTTCGCCGGCAAGCCCTGGGCATTGACCATCCCCGCCAACGGCAGCGCGCAGGCCGACCTGAAGCTGGCGCTGGACGCGCTGTTCAACCACCCCAACGTGGGCCCGTTCATCGGCCGCCAGCTGATCCAGCGGCTGGTGACCAGCCAGCCCAGCGCCGCCTATGTGGCCCGCATCACGGCGGTGTTCAACAACAACGGCAACGGTGTGCGGGGCGACCTGGCGGCGGTGGTGCGCGCCATCCTGCTGGACGACGAGGCCCGCAATGCGCCGCCCGCCGGCTTTGGCAAGCTGCGTGAGCCGGTGCTGCGTGTCGCCCACTGGGCCCGCGCCCTGGGCGCCCAGAGCACCAGCGGCCAGTGGCAGATGACCTGGGAGCTGGAAGGCGCCGGCCAGCGCGCCCTGGCGTCGCCGTCGGTCTTCAACCACTACCGGCCCGGCTACGTGCCGCCCAACACCGGCTTTGCGGCGATGGGCCGCACCGCGCCCGAGTTCCAGATCGTCAACGAAAGCACCGTGGCCGCCTGGATCAACACCGCCGAGGCCATGGCCGGCAACGGCCTGGGCTGGACCGGCAGCACCCAGGACGTGAAGGTGGACCAGGCCGCGCTGGGCGCGCTGGTGGCCAGCGGCAACCTGCATCTGCTGGCCGACCACCTGGACCTGCTGCTGCTGGGCGGGCGCATGTCCAGCGGCCTGCGCGCCAGCCTGATGGATGCCGTCAGCTCGGTGGGCGACGGCACCACTGCCGCCGTCAACCGCGCCCGCGCCGCCACCTTCCTGGTGCTGGCGTCCCCTGAATTCGTGTCCCAACCTTGAAGAGCCACACCATGACTGCCAACCGACGCGCTTTCTTCCGCGCCAGTGCCGGCCTGGCGGCCGCCGCCGCCACCCCGCTGGGCCCGCGCCTGCACCTGCCGCTGGCCATGGGCCTGGCCGGCCTGGGCGCCCTGGCCAGCCAGCGCGCCCAGGCCGCCGGCATCCAGGACGGCTACAAGGCCCTGGTGTGCCTGTACCTGGCTGGCGGCAACGACAGCCACAACTGGCTGCTGCCCACCGACAGCGGCAACCGCGCCAGCTATGCCGCCGCCCGCGGCGAGCTGGCCTGGCCCACCGACCGGGTGCAAGACATCGGCAACGGCGGCCAGGCCAGCGGCCGCAGCTTCGGCATGCCGGTGGAACTGGCGCCGCTGCGCCAGTGGTACAGCCAGGGCAAGCTGGCCTGGCTGGCCAACGTGGGCACGCTGGTGCGGCCCGTCACCAAAGCCGACTACCAGGCCGGCGTGGGCCTGCCGGCCAAGCTGTTCAGCCACAACGACCAGGCCGCCACCTGGCAGAGCCTGCAGCCCGAAGGCGCGCGCACCGGCTGGGGCGGGCGCATGGGCGACATCCTGATGGCGGCCAACCAGCAGCCGGTGTTCACCGCCGTGTCCGCCAGTGGCAATGCGGTGTTTCTCAGCGGCGGGCAGGTGACGCAGTACCAGGTGGGCACCAACGGCCCGGTGGCCATCAACGGCGCGCAGGACGGCTGGCGCGCCGGCAGCAGCGCGGTGCCGGGTGAACTGCGCAAGCTGCTGGCCGGCAGCGGCACCAATGCCTTCGAGGCCGAATACCTGCGCGTGGTGCAGCGCAGCCTGGCCACCAGCGGCACGCTGCAGGCCGCCCTGGCCGCCGGCCCGGCGCTGGACCTGCCCACCGCCCCCATCACCCTGCCTGCCGGCACCGCGCTGGCGCTACACAACGACGCCCTGGCCCGCCAGCTGCGCATCGTGGCCCGCATGATTGCCGTTGGCCAGTCGCTGGGCATGAAGCGCCAGGTGTTCATGGTCAGCGTGGGCGGCTTCGACACCCACAGCTTCCAGATGCGCGACCAACCCCTGCTGATGGGCCGCCTGGCCCATTCGGTCGACTGGTTCCTGCAGGCGATGCAGGCGCAGGGCCAGTTGAACAACGTGGTGCTGTTCTCGGCCAGCGACTTCGGCCGCGCCCTGTCAAGCAACGGCGACGGCTGCGACCACGGCTGGGGCGGGCACCACTTCGTGGCCGGCGGCGCGGTCAAGGGCGGCAAGATCCACGGCACCATGCCCGTCAACGCCCTGGGCACCACCGACGACCTGGGCGCCGGCCGCCTGCTGCCCAGCACGGCAGTGACGCAGTACGCCGCCAGCCTGGGCAGCTGGATGGGCCTGGGCGCGGGCGATCTGGCGACGGCGCTGCCAGGGCTGGGCAACTTTGGCGCGGCACCTGCGCTGGTATGAGAAGTTGAGACCTGACGCCTGGCGCATCGACCCAGTTGCAAAAACGCCGGTGTCGTGAGGGCGTGTCGGTCAATCAGTTGGTCGCCACCGCACTGGCCAAGTGCCCTCGACAGGCACCCGTGAACGGCTTGTCCATCTGGCGGCCATCCATCAGGGTATGCACCATCCCGCAGGTTATCCTTCGGCCCGACTCAACCAATCACAAAAACACCCCCAATGAAGACGGCATTGATCACCGGCGTGACCGGCCAGGACGGCGCTTACCTGAGCGAACTGCTGCTGAAGAAGGGCTACATGGTGCACGGCATCAAGCGCCGGTCCAGCCTGTTCAACACCGACCGCGTGGACCACCTGTACCAGGACCCGCATGTCGACAACCAGCGCTTCAAGCTGCATTTTGGTGACCTGACCGACAGCACCAACCTGATCCGCATCGTGCAGGAAACCCAGCCCGACGAGATCTACAACCTGGGCGCCATGAGCCACGTGGCGGTGAGCTTCGAGCAACCCGAATACGCGGCCGACGCCGACGGCATCGGCACGCTGCGCCTGCTGGAGGCCATCCGCATCCTGGGGCTGACCAAGAAGACCCGCTTCTACCAGGCCAGCACCAGCGAGTTGTATGGCCTGGTGCAAGAGATCCCGCAGAAGGAGACCACGCCCTTCTACCCCCGCAGCCCGTATGCGGTGGCCAAGATGTACGCCTACTGGATCACGGTGAACTACCGCGAGGCCTACGGCATGTATGCCTGCAACGGCGTGCTGTTCAACCACGAGAGCCCGCTACGCGGCGAAACCTTCGTCACCCGCAAGATCACCCGGGCCATGGCCCGCATTGCGCTGGGCCTGCAAGACTGCCTGTACCTGGGCAACATGAGCGCGCTGCGCGACTGGGGCCACGCGCGCGACTACGTGCTGATGCAGTGGATGATGCTGCAGCAAGAGCAGCCCGAAGACTTCGTGATTGCCACCGGCGTGCAGTACAGCGTGCGCCAGTTCGTCGAGAAGTCAGCCGCCGAACTGGGCGTCACGCTGGACTTCCAGGGTGAAGGCGAGGCCGAGATCGGCGTGGTGGCCAAGGTGACCGGCGACAAGGCCAAGTGCAAGGTGGGCGACGTGGTGGTGCGGGTGGACCCGCGCTACTTCCGCCCCACCGAGGTGGAAACCCTGCTGGGCGACCCGAGCAAGGCCAAGGCCAAGCTGGGCTGGGTGCCCACCACCACCCTGGACGAACTGGTCAAGGAAATGGTGCTGGCCGACTACACCGCAGCCCGCCGCGACAGCCTGGTGAAGATGGCCGGCTTCCAGGCTTACGACTACAACGAGTGACCCGACAACCCGGCAAGGGACACCCCATGGATGCAATCCGAGAGTTGGTAACGGTGCAGGGCCGCACGGTGACGATCACGCTGCCCGATCACTTTCATGCCAAGCGGGTGGAAGTCATCGTGCTGGATGCCGATGAGCAACCTGGGCCTGCACCCAAACCTGCGGCTGGCGGCCGGCGCCCGTCGCCGTTGCTGGCTGGCACACGCATCGTCGGCGACATCATGACCCCGGTCGTGGACGACGCGGACTGGGATGCCCTGAAGTGATGCTTCTCGACACCCATGTCTGGCTGCGCTGGCTTTCGCCAGCCGACATGCCATTGCCCAGGCGAGTGATCGAGACGCTGGAGGCGGATACCGACCTTGCAGTGTCCGCCGTCTCTTGCTGGGAGGTGGCCTACCTGGCCAAGCGAGGCCGCTTGCTGCTGCCGTTGCCGCTGGCCGCGTGGTTGCCGGAAGCCCTGGCTGGATCCGGCATTTCCTGCATACCGCTCGACGCGCAGATTGCCACAGCCGCAGCCGGCTTGTCTGACATCCATCGAGACCCGGCAGACCGCTTCATCATCGCCACCGCCTTGGCAACCCGCAGACGTTTGCTGACGTTGGACAGCGTGATTCCGCAATACCCCGAACTGACGGGCCACATGGCATGACCCCTTCTTCCCGCATCTACATTGCCGGCCACCGCGGCCTGGTGGGCAGCGCCATCGTGCGCCGGCTGCAGGCCGCTGGCCACACCAACCTGCTGCTGCGCACCCATGCCGAGCTGGACCTGACCGACGCGCGCGCCACCGAAGCCTTCTTCGAGGCCGAGCGGCCCGAGCACGTGTTCCTGGCCGCGGCCAGGGTGGGCGGCATCGTGGCCAACAACAGCTACCCGGCCGAGTTCATCCGCGACAACCTGGCCATCCAGACCAACGTGATCCACGCCGCCTGGCAGACCGGTGTGCAGCGCCTGCTGTTCCTGGGCAGCAGTTGCATCTACCCCAAGCTGGCACCCCAGCCCATGCCGGAAAGCAGCCTGCTGACCGGCCCGCTGGAGCCCACCAACCGCCCGTATGCGCTGGCCAAGATCGCCGGCATCGAGATGTGCTGGAGCTACAACCGCCAGTATGGCACCCGCTACCTGGCGGCCATGCCCACCAACCTGTACGGCCCGGGCGACAACTACCACCCGACCAACAGCCATGTCATCCCGGCACTGATCCGCCGGTTTCATGAAGCCAAGCTGCGCGGCGACAGCGTGGTGACCGTGTGGGGCACCGGCACCCCGCGGCGCGAGTTCTTGTACAGCGACGACATGGCCGACGCCTGCGTGTTCTTGATGAACCTGCCCGACGACCGCTACACCAGCCTGCTGGGCAGCGACGAGAGCGTGACTGGCCGGTTCGAGCCGCCGCTGGTCAACATCGGTGTGGGCCACGACGTGACCGTCGCCGAGCTTGCCGGGTTGGTGCAACAGGCCGTGGGCTACACCGGCCAGATCACGTTCGACCCCACCAAGCCCGACGGCACGCCACGCAAGCTGCTGGACGTGGGCCGCATCAATGCACATGGCTGGGAAGCCAGCACCCGCCTGCAGACCGGGCTGGCCGTGGCTTACCGGGAATTCATGGCCACCACCGCCTGACTGACTGGCCCCATCGATCAGGCGCAGCAGCAACACTGGCGCAGTGGTCGGCCGGCGCCGGTTGCAAGTGGATCGTCACGTTCACTGTCCGAGACTTTCAGGCTGCGTCCGGGCTGGGCATCGGTGCCATCACGCCAGCCAAGTTTCTCGATCTTCTGGAGAGCCCACGATGAGTGCCATGAGCATCCGCCTGTCTGAATCCTTGCACCGCAATGCATGCGCTTACGCCGAGCGCGAGGGTGTGTCGGTCAATCAACTGGTTGCCACTGCACTGGCCGAAAAGCTGGCAGCGCTGGGCGCTGAAGACTACCTGCAACAGCGTGCCGCGCGCGGCAACCGGCAGCAATTTGAAGCGGCACTGGCCCAAGCGCCGGCCGATGCGCCACTGAGAGGCGACGAACTCACCCGATGACGCAGCAAGGGGTCACGTGGCAAGGGGTTGACCCCTGACGGCGACACCGTGCTGATGACCTTTGCCGATCTACCAGAGGCAGTGACGTTCGGCGCAGATGAAGCCGAAGCGCTTCTGCAAGCGGTGGATGCGGTGGAGACTGCGCTGTCGTTCTACGTGGATGCACGCCAGCCCTTGCCGGCACCCAGCATGGCCAAGCGTGGGCAACGCACCGTGCGCCCTTCGGCGCTGGCGGGGGCGAAACTGGGCGTCTACCAGGCGATGACCGAGCAAGGCATCAAGAAGGCAGAGCTGGCGCGACGCCTGGGGTGGCACATGCCGCAGATCGACCGGCTGTTTGACTTGCGCCACGCCTCCAGGCTTGACCAGATCGAGGCGGCCGCACGCGCGCTCGGCAAGCAGCTTGAGGTGCGTGTGGCCTGACCCCAGCGCGCAGGAGAGACCTGACCCCACGCGCGTCTGGCGCTGCAAGCTGGCCAGCCTGCAGGGCGTGAAAGGCTCGGCCATCTGACAGACACCCATCGGGGTTCCACCATCCTGCATCGACTTGGGCTGTCGTCCGAATCGCGGGTGACGACCACGGCGCGGCCGACACAGACGCTGGACCGCACCATCCCAGTTGCTGCCGCCCACCTCTTGAATATAAGCACGCATCGCGTTATTATCGTCAGCCGTGCCTATACGAAGCTTCAAGTGCAAGGACACCCAGGCCCTGTTCGAGGGGCAGCGCGTGAAGCGCTGGGTGAATATCGAGCGACCCGCCCTTCGCAAGCTTGCGCAACTCGACTGGTCGGCAGGTCTTGATGACCTGAAGGTGCCGCCCGGCAATGGACTTGAAGCGCTGAAAGATGACCGGAGGGGACAGCACAGCATCCGGATCAATCAGCAGTGGCGCGTTTGCTTCGTCTGGACCCCGGAAGGGGCCAGGGACGTCGAGATCGTCGACTATCACTGAAGGAAGATGCATGCGCACTGTTCCGCCTGTCTCACCCGGCGAGATGCTTGAGGAAGAATTCCTCAAGCCACTTGGCCTGACAAAGTACCGCCTTGCAAAGGACATCGGCGTCCCTGCACAACGGATCGGTGAAATCGTCTCCGGCAAACGCGCAGTCACAGCAGACACAGACCTTCGGCTCTGCCGCTACTTCGGCATGAGTGACGGTTGGTGGTTGCGCGGGCAGGCCGCGTATGACACGGCCATCGCCAGAGAAGCACTTCAAAAGGAACTGGCCACCATCCAGCGGTGTTCACTGCTGGCGGCGTGAAGGCCCGCGTGCGCCATGCAGCAGGATTGCATGGCCATTGCAGCCCGTGTACGTCACCCAACCTGCGCGCCTGCCCCCGTCCAGCGGCCAGCGGCCAGGCGGGTACAGGATCAGCCCCGCCAACCCCGCGCCGGCGCGCCAGGCTGCCCAGCAAAGCCAAGCCGGCCAGCATCAGCGACACGGTTTCAGGCTCAGGCACGGGGGTGGTGCTGAAGGTGTCGAGCGCAAAGCCCGATGCGCCCGGCCCCGACATGATGAAGGTGATGCCGTCGATGTCGGCCCAATCGGCTGCGCCGGGGCTGGCCGGGTTGTTGACCAGCGCGCTGAAGGGCACGGTGACCGTCTGCGCCAACGACGGGGCGATGGCCACGCCGTATTCAGCCAGGCTGCTGAGCGCACCGGCACCACGGACCGTGATGACCCCCACGTACAGCGACATGGGCGCCGAGACGTACAGAAAATCAAGCTGGAACGCCGACTGGCCCACCAGGTTGATCGACAGGTCTTGCCCGAAGCCATTGGCCACGCCGTAAGACAGGTTGGTGTAGAGCGGCATGGCCGCATCCACCAGGGTGAAGTAGGCCCCGGCCTGCACGGCGCTGAAGGCGAACTTGCCGGGCTGCACCACCGCCGCCGCGATGTAGCGCCCACCGCCCGGTGCTTGCGCCGACGCGGTGTACGCCTCGACATAGGGCGGCGCGTCTGACTGGATCAGCATGGCACCGTCGGAGAAGGTGTCCAGGATGGACGCGGCCTGCGCGCCAACGGTGCAGCACACCAGCGCAGCAGCCAGCGCTGCGGTCTTGAAGTTCGTCATGGTCAGGTTCCTCGTTGAAGGCAGTGGTCGACAACGAGGCCAACGGGCTGGGGGGCTGAAAGCGGACATGCGCGGGCTGCTGCCACGCTTGACCGCATGCACGCATCCAGCGCGTGCAAGCCGCACCCTGCAAAACACACTGTTACTGCGGCAGACATCAACCTTTGCAATCAGGTGCAGAGAGTCGCGGGCTTCCGACAGTCCAAGGCGCCCAAGGGCGACGGCCAGCTGCACGCTGGTGGACACACTCCGTCACAACGGCCCGATCTGCCCGTTGCTTCTGTCGAATGCCTGCCAACACGGGCCGGCACCATGCAACGGTCAGGCAATCCGCCGGACGTGCACGCCTCTATTTCTTGCGACCCATGCCATCCTCATTGAACTGGATTCGCCCCGCCCGCCTGGCATGCCTGGCCTTGGCCACCTGGCTGATGGCTGCCTGCGGCGGCGGCAGCCAGGTTGACGGCGCGGCCAGCCCAGGTGCCGCGCTGAACGCGGCGCAAGTGGCCGCGGCACCCAACGCCGCACCCAACAAGCAGCGGCAATCGACCACGGTGAATGCCGACGGCCCAGCCACAGCGCTGGTGGTGCGCGCCCATGGCGTGTTAGCGGGCGATGTGGGTCCGCTGATGCAGGTGTGGGTGAACGGCGTGCTGGTCACCACGGTGGAAGTGCGGGCCACCATCCCGACCGACTACCCCGTGACCGTGCCCGCGCTGCAAGTGGGCAGCAAGTTGGACCTGGTGTTCACCAACGACGGCACGGTGGGCACGGCCAACCGCGACCTGTTCATCACCCACGTGGTGGCCGGCAAGACGCTGGTGCTGCCCACCGCGCCCGATGCCACCTACGACCGCGGCCTGGGGGCAGGCGCCTTCGACGGCGTGGACGTGATCCCGGGCCGGTCGGCCATGGGCTGGAGCGGTGCGCTGCGGCTGGCCTGGCCCGCAGCCAACCTGACCGAGCAGATCACCGTGCGGGCCAGTGCCACGCTACTGGACAACACCGGCGCGCTGATGAGCCTGCGGGTGGACGGCATCACCGTGGGCACCGTGGAAGTGCGCGCCACAGCCCCCACTGACTTCGTCTTTGCCGTGCCCGCGTTTGCTGCTGGCAGCCGCTTGGACGTGGTGCACACCAACTTTGCCGCCAGCGCCACTGACGCCAGCAACACCCGCACCCTGACCGTGCACAACCTGCGCGCGGGCAACACCGTGCTGCTGCCCACCGCCAGCGGCAACGTGTTCGACCTGGGCACCGGCCTGGCCGCCTTCGACGGGCTGAACCTGCTGCCCCCGCAGGCCACCCTGGCTGCCAACGGCGCGCTGCGCGGCAAGTGGTCCGCAGCCAACATGACCGACACCATCACCGTGCGCGCCAGCGGCAGCCCGGCCGGCGGCGTGGCGCCTGCCATGCAGGTGCTGGTGGATGGCGTGGTGCTGGGCACGGCCAGCGTGGCCAGCACCACGCCCGCCGACTTCAGCTTTGCCACCTTGCCGATGAAGCCCGGCAGCCAGGTGCAAGTGCTGTTCACCAACCCCGGCACCGCCGGAACCGATACACGCAGGCTGGACCTTGCCTATGCCATCGCCGGCAAGACCTACCTGCTGGCCAGCAACGGCAGCCTGAACGCCCCTTGGCCCGAGCCCAACCTGACCGACAGCCTGACCGTGCGCGCCAAGGGCATGCCGGCTGCGGGCGTGGCGCCCAGCATGCAGGTGCGGGTCGACGGCATCGCCATCGGCACGGTGGACTTGCGCAACACCGACTTTGCTGACATCACCCTGCCCGCCCCGCCCATGCAGGCAGGCCGCAAGGTGGATGTGGTGCTGCTGAACGGCACAGGCGCTGCCGGCAGCGTGCCCAACCTGCAGGTGGCGTACCTGACGGCGGGCAGCACCTTCGTGCGCGCCAGCGGCACCGACACCGTGCAGGCCACCTGGCCGCAGCCCAACATCACCAGCACCGTCACCGTGCGAGCCAGCGGCACCCTGGCCGGCAACGTGGGCCCGGTGCTGCGCCTGTGGGTGGACGGCATTGCCGTCAGCCGCGTAGAGGTGCGCGCCACCACGCCCACCGACTACACCCTGCCCACACCGCCACTGCAGCCCGGCAGCAAGATCGACGTCACCTTCGACAACCCCGAAACGGTGGCCGGCGTGCAGCGCACGCTGAATCTGGCCTATCTGCTGGCCGGCACCACGGTGCTGAAGCCCAGCACCGCCGGTGCCGTGTACACAGCCGGCAACCTGCAGGCCACCTGGCCCGCCGCCAACCTGACCGACAGCCTGACCGTGCGCGCCTACGGCATGCTGGCCGGCGACGTCGGGCCAAACATGCAGGTGCTGGTTGACGGCGTGCTGGTGGGCACGCAGGAAGTACGCGCCACCGACCCCACCGACTACACCTTCCAGGTGCCAGCCCTGCAATCCGGCACCAAGATCGACGTGGTCTACACCAACGATGGCATGGTCAACGCGGTCGACCGCAACCTGTTTGTGCAGCAGCTGATGTCTGGCAAGACCTACCAGCTGGCCAACGCGCCCAACGTCGTGTACGACCGCGGCACCGGCGCCGCGGCATTCGACGGCCTGGACCTGATCGCCAACACGGGCGTGCTGCACAGCAACGGGGCCTTGCGTATGGCATGGCCCGCGCCCAACCTGACCAGCACTGTCACCGTGCGCGCCAGCGGCATGCCGGCAGACGGCGTGGGCCCGGTGATGGCCTTGCGGGTGGATGGTGCGGTGGTGGGCAGCACCGAAGTGCGCGCCTCTGACCCAGCCGACCATGTGTTTGCCGTGCCGCCGCTGGCTGCGGGCAGCAGGCTGGACGTGGTCTTCACCAACAGCGCCGCCAGCGGTGGCCAGTCCCGGCAGCTGAAGGTGCATTACCTGATGGCCGGCACCACCGTGCTGTTGCCAGCCGCTGCTGGCAACGTGTTCGACGCAGGCAGCGGCCTGGCCGCCTTCGACGGTGTCAATCTGCAACCCGCGCAAACCGCACTGGCTGGCAACGGCGCGCTGCGCGGCAGATGGCCCGTCGCCAACATGACCGACACGCTGACGCTGCGCGCCAGCAGCCCGCTGACCGGCGGCACGGTACCGATGCTTCAGGTGCTGGTGGACGGCGTGGTGCTGGGCACCGCCGCTGTGCGTAGCACCACACCCACCGACCTGCAGTTTGCCGCGCTGCCACTAACGGCCGGTGCGCAAGTGCAGGTGCGCAACACCAACGGCGGCAGCGTGAACCTGGTCTACGCCCTGGCCGGGAAGACCGTGCAGCGCCCCACCGACGGAGGCGTGCAGACCAGCGCCGCCACCCCGCTGCAAGGCACATGGCCCGCACCCAACCTGACCGACACCCTGACGGTGCGCGTCCGCGCCAGCCTGGCCGGCGGCGTGGGGGCGGTGATGCAGGTGCATGTGGACGGCGTGCTGGTGGGCAGCACCGAGGTACGCAATACCGACTTTGCCGACTACAGCTTTCCGGCCTTTGCCATGCAGCCCGGCCGCAAGGTGGATGTGGCGTTCACCAACGACGCGGTGGTGAACGGTGAGGACCGGAACCTCTACATTGGGTACCTGATTTCAGGAAACACCTACGTGCTGCCCAGCGCTCCGGGCAATGCCTACGACCGTGGCAGAGGCGCCGCAGCATTCGACGGTGTGGATGTGATCACCGGCCAGAGTGGCATGTTCTGGAACGGTGCACTTCGCACCACCTGGCCGCAGCCCAACATCACCAGCACGGTGACGGTACGGGCCAGCGGCACGCTGGCTGGGAACGTGGGCCCCATCATGCGGCTGTGGGTGGACGGCGTTGCGGTGAGTAGTGCCGAAGTCCGCGCCAACACGCCCACCGACTACGCCCTGCCCACGCCCCTGCTGAAGCCCGGCAGCAGGGTGGACCTGGCTTACACCAACGACGCCTTGGTGGACGGCGTGGACCGCAACCTGACGGTGCACTACCTGCAGGCGGGCAACACTTATGTGCTGCCCACCATGCCCCAGGTGCGGTACGACCTGGGAAACGACAACGCGGCGTTCGACGGTACCGATGTACTGCCGGGACAAAGCACCATGGGACTGCCCGGCGCACTGCGCATGGCCTGGCCCAGCCCCAATGTGACCGACAGCATCACGGTACGTGCCTTTGCCAGCCTGGCCGCCAATGTAGGTGCGCTGATGCAGTTGCGGGTGGACGGCGTGGTGCTGGGAATGCAGGAAGTACGGTCGACCACCGCCGCCGACTACACCTTTGCCGCGCCGCGCCTGGTGGCCGGCAGCCGCATTGACCTCGCGTTCTTGAACGACCTCAATGCAAATGGCGAAGACCGGAATCTGTTCATCCAGTACATCAAGGCACAGGGTACAACGCTGACGGTGACAGGCGGAGGGGTGCGAATGGACTCTGGTACGGGGGAGGCGGCATTCGACGGCGTGGGCACCAGCGCCGGTAGCGGTGCGTTGTACGGAAACGGCGCCCTACGCTTCACTATGCCGGCGCCTCGGCCGACTGCCTCAGATTTGCAGGCGCAGTACAACGCGTCGCGCTTCTTGCAGCAGGCAGGATTCGGCGCCACGCTGGCCGACATTGACCGTCTGAAGAGCATGCAGCCAGCAGCCTGGCTAGCCGAGCAGATGGCCATGTCCGCTATGCCTGACTTTGTGACGGCAGTGCAGGTCAAGTTCAACCTGGGCGATGCCTGGCGACCGAAGGGCAACCAGTACACCCCGGCCTGGGTTGGCCATCGCTTCTGGCAAGCGGCCGCCAACGGTCCGGACGTGTTGCGCAAGCGAGTTGCATTTGCGCTGCACCACACGCTGATGGTGTCGCAGGCCGACACCGAGCTGTACCACCAGGCCCGCGTCTATGCCGGTTACCTGGACACACTGAACCGACACGCCTTCGGTAACTACCGCCAGTTGCTGGAAGACGTGGCGCTGAGCCCGGCCATGGGCATCTACCTGAGCCACATGCGCAACCGGCCCGAAGACACGGCCACCGGCCGCATGCCCGACGAGAACTTCGGCCGCGAGGTGATGCAGCTGTTCACCATCGGCCTGCAGGAGCTGAACATCGACGGCACGCCGCGGCTGGACGCCCAGGGCCAACCGATTGAGACCTACACCAACGACGACGTGATGGCCATGGCCAAGGTGTTCACCGGCTGGAGTTGGGCCTTCCCGGACAGTGAACTCACCACGCAGAACTTCCGTTGGGGCAACCCGGGCACCACCGCCGCCACCGATACCCGCATCGATGTGCTGAAGATGAAGGCCTACCCGGGCCAGCATTCACAGGCCGAGAAGCGCCTGTTCACCGGTAAGCCCAACGCGCTGGTAATCCCGGCCGGCACCACGGCGGCCGACAGCGTCCGGCTGGCGCTGGACTTGCTGTTCCAGCACCCCAACGTGGGCCCGTTCATCGGCCGACAGTTGATCCAGCGGCTGGTGACCAGCCACCCCAGTAACGGCTATGTGGCCCGAGTGGCCGGTGTGTTCAACAACAACGGCAGCGGCGTGCGCGGCGACTTGGCCGCCGTGGTGCGCGCCATCTTGCTCGATGCAGAGGCCACCAAGCCGCCGGCCGGCAGCCTTGGCAAGCTGCGAGAACCGGTGCTGAGGGTCGCACATTGGATGCGAAGCTTGGGCGCCACCTCAGCCAGCGGCCAGTTCATGATGACCTTTGAACTGGAAACGCAAGGCCAGCGTGCCATGCACGCCCCGTCGGTGTTCGGCTACTTCCGTCCTGGATTCGTGCCGCCGAACACGGCGTTCTCAGCAAACAGCATCACCGTGCCAGAGTTTCAGATCGTCAATGAGTCAACCACCGCGCAGTGGGTGAACACCGCGTTGGCCATGGCCGGCCAAGGCCTGGGCTGGACAGGCGGTAGCGCCGACGTGCGGGCCGATCTGCAACTCCTGGCCGACATGTACGCCACCGGTGATGTGGACGGCATGATCGAGCGGCTGAACCTACTACTGTTTGCTGGCAGCATGAGCACCACACTGAAACAAGATCTGCTGGAATCCGTGACCAGCGTGAACGGCAACGACGCTGCCAGCCACCTGAACCGCGCCCGGGTGGCACTGTTCCTGGCGCTGGCTTCCCCTGAATACCTGGTGCAACGCTGATGACCTCCGACCAATCACGCCGCCAGTTCTTGCGTGCAGCCGCCGGTCTGGCTGCCATCCCTGCCCTGCCCAACCTCGGTCTGCCACTGGCCGGCATGGCAGCCTTGGCTGCGCAAAGCAGCCATGCCGCCGATTTGACTGGCCCCTACAAGGCCATCGTGTGCCTGTTCATGCAAGGCGGCTGCGACACCCATAACTGGGTGGTGCCCATCGACCCCACAGGCTACGCCCAGTACGCGGCCGCAAGGGGTGAATTAGCCTGGCCTTTGGCCAAGCTGCAGCCCATCACCACCACGGGGCAGGCCGCTGGCCGCATCTTTGGCATGCCGGAAGAACTGGCACCGCTGCGCAAGTGGTATGAAGCCGGCCAAGCTGCCGTGGTGGCCAACGTCGGCCCACTGATGCGGCCTATCACTCGGGCTGAATTCACAGCCGGTGTGGGCCTGCCGTCGAAGCTTTTTTCTCACAACGACCAGCAGTCCACCTGGCAAAGCCTGATGCCAGAGGGCGCACCGTCGGGCTGGGGAGGACGCATGGGCGACATCCTGATGTCTGCCAACGCCTACCCGGTGTTCACCGCCGTGTCGGCCGCAGGCAACGCCGTTTTCTTGTCCGGCAGCAGCGTGACCCAGTACCAGATGGGCAGCGACGGGCCCGTGCAGATCACGGGCCTGACGGGCAGTCCGGTGTTTGGCGCCACTGCGGCGCCTGCGGCACTACAACGCCAGCTGGCCGCCGCCGGCAGCCACCTGCTGCAAGCTGAATATGTACGCGTGCTGCAGCGCGGCATCAGCACCAGCAGGGTGTTGCAGGCCGCGCTTCCGGGTGTGGCCGTGCCCGCCGTTCCCAGCACTGTGCTGCCCAACGGCGCCAGCACGACCACGCTGGACAAGACCAGCCTGGCGCGGCAGCTGCGCATGGTGGCCCAGATGGTGGGCGCCGGCCCGGGCCTTGGCATGCGCCGGCAAGTGTTCATGGTCAGCATGGGCGGCTTCGACACCCATGCCAACCAGATGCGCGACCAGCCCGGCCACATGGCCCAGGTGGCGCATGCGGTGGACTACTTCATGACCGCCCTGGCCGGCATGGGCCTGCTGAACAGCGTGACGCTGTTCACCGCATCAGATTTTGGCCGCACGCTGTTGAGCAATGGAGATGGCAGCGACCATGGTTGGGGCAGCCACCACTTTGTCACTGGTGGCGCCGTGCTGGGCCGCAACATCCATGGACGCTTCCCGATCACCACTCTTGGGACCGCAGACGACGTAGGCAGTGGCCGGCTACTGCCGACCTGCAGTGTTAGCCAGATGGCTGCTCAGTTGGGCCGTTGGCTGGGTCTGAGCGCAACGGAAGTGGCGACAGTGCTGCCAGGCTTGGGCAATTTCGAGCCACAAGCGCTGCGTTTCATCTAGCGTGCCTACACATCAGCAGCGCAATCTGCGCTGGCGCTGCAGAGCAGGATCGGGGTACCGTGATTCAGCCCCCGTACGCCATGAAATGGCTGCGAACACCACGTTGTCACGTGGATTGACACCACTCACGCATCGATCCCGGCAGGACTATCTGTATCCAGTTGTGCATGCGGATCGTTCAACCAGTCGCCATGCCATGGCACTAGGCTACTCTCCACGGCAGGCGACCAGGAACCGCCGCGACGAGGAAACCCATGAACAGACCGCAAGCAACCGCAACGCCGCAGACGCATGACGCGACCCAGTTCTCGCCAACCCCTTCAGCGCTGAACGGCGAGATCCTTCGCTTCATCGAAAGGAACCGCCTTGCACTGGGACTGAGACCAGAGCAAATGCGAATTCTTGATTGGGGTTGTGGCCGTGGCGCCTACGTTGAACACTTGCGCAGGGCAGGTTACGACGCTTACGGTGTTGACATTGCCGATGGAGCGATCGCTGAGGCACGCCAACGGATCGCCGGTTTCGGCTGCGATCCCGTCAAGGTGATTCGTAAGATCAGCGTGGAGAACCAAACCGACTTTGACGCCGGCATGTTTCACCTCGTCTTCTCATTCCAAGTGCTGGAGCATGTTTCCGACCTTGCAACGCTGGCAACTGAAGTGCGTCGCATCAGCCGCAGCGGCGCCGTGGGCGTCCACATCTTCCCAGCCAAGTGGCGCCCGCTCGAAGTGCACCTGCGCATGCCACTCGTGCATTGGTTTCCGAAAGCGAACATTCGACGCTGGATCATCCACATGTTCCTGTTGCTCGGTGTGCGCCCTCCTTGGCGGGAGCCGTTGCCGACCAGCGCGCGAGACCGCGCCGGCATCTTCTTCCGCTATTCCTGTGAGAACACCTACTACCGCTCGCTGGCCGAGATCACGCACGAGTTCCGCAGCAATGGCTTCGCCGCAGAGCCTGACGTGCTGAGCCACCCGAAGCTTCAAGCCCTTCGATGGCTGCCCAAGCAACCGCTGGAATGGCTGATCGTCCACTTCTGGTCGGTCCAGCTTGCATGCCGGCTCTAACCGGCTTTGGCTAAGCGCCCACAATGCGGCAGCGTTCCGCTAGGTTTCCGATCAGCCCTGCGTCCACAAAGCTGCACCTGATGTTCCAAAACAGATCCAGTTGTCCATCGTGCCTGCACAAGGATTCGACCGTTGTGCATGCCGAACCAATGGACGGCCCTGCGCTGACGAAGTATCTCGAGGACCACTACGCCGGCCGGGCCAGGTTGGAAGCGCTACAAGGCGTTTCCTATGACCTTGTGCGCTGCCAAGGCTGCGCGCTTGTCTACCAGCGAACCGTTCCGAAGGACGCCCTTCTCACCGAGGTTTATGACCACTGGATCCCCTCCTCAGAACGGCAGCGGCTGCGGGAACGCTATGACTTGGACAGTTATCGCTATCTGTCAGAGCAGGTCGACTACTTGATTCAGCTCACTGGGCTTGCCCCATGGCGTCTCGATTTGCTCGACTTCGGTCTCGGCTGGAGTGAGTGGGCGCGGATGGCTGCCGCCGATGGGTGCAATGTCGTCGGTACTGAGCTTTCGACGATCAGACAGGCACATGCAAAGGAGATTGGCATCGGGATCATCGATTCCGGAGACCTCGGCACCAGCCGTTTTGACTACATCAACACCGAACAGGTGTTCGAACATCTGATCGATCCCCGCGCCATTCTCTTTGCCCTGGCGTCCGCGCTCAAGCCCGGCGGGATCCTCAAGATCAGCGTGCCTAACTCCACATCGGCGATCCGGGCTGTCGAGCGCGCGCGTGGCTTCTCCGGTGTGTCACATGCGCACATCAAGACGATCAGCCCGCTCGAGCATGTGAACTGCTTCGAGCACAAGACCCTTGTCCGGCTCGGCGCGCAGGCCGGCTTGGTACCGATGCGAACACGGTTTGGCGCGCTCTACAACGCCAGCGCAGGCTGGTTCAGTTTGCGACGTGCCGCGCGCCTGCTGGCACGGTCCATCTATCGGCATGGCTATCCTGGCAGCACCTTCATCTACTTCACCAGGCAAGGGCGCTGACACGATGGAATGCCACTGCCCGCGAGCCCTTTCACCCGTTCTTCGATACCTGCTGGTGATGGTCGCCATTGCCTCGCTGCTGTCAAATGCGCCCGCAGCACGCGCCGCGCAGAACACAGATGGAGCGCAGACCCTGCCCACGGACCGCCTGCGCAATGCGTGGCAAGCGATGCAGCGGGACAACGAGGTCATTCCGCATGGGGTGGCTGACGGCAAGGGATGGAAGTGGCGGCCTCAAATCACCATGGGTACCGAGCCTTACGGTGCGGCGATTCCCAAGTGGTACAAAGGCACCCGCCACGCCGAGTGGCCCAACATCACGCTCTGGTTCACGCTCTACGAGGCGAACGAACGCAGCCAGAGTTCCAACACGGCGGTGGAGATCGGCGGACTGGAACTCTGGATCTTGCGCGCCTCGGACAACGTCTGGCAGCTCGTGCAACAGGCCAGCGCACCAACCTGGTTCAACCGCTACCGTGAAGACGGATTTGCAATTGGCCAGGAAGCCCCTTTGCAAGCCCGAAGCACTGGCGACGGTTCGGTCTTTCCGATGTTGCCCGACCGCCTGGTGCATGGGGGGCTGCCCGTGGTGCCCATGCCCTGGCTTGCCGGCAAAGCCGATGTACGCGCCATCTATGGTTCAGTGCGCCACCGGCTGGTCTTGGTCGATCCGGCCGGGCCCGACGACCGGAACACGGCGCGCTACACGGTTTCGGCCGGTGTGGATTTCTGGCCAGAACGCGGCAAGCCCTTGAACTCCAGCTACAACCCCGCCTCCGGCACCGGCCCCTTCGTCAGCATCGGCTTGCAATGGCGCCAAGCGCCATTCATGGTCCTGAAGCAGGCTGATCGGATCGATGACATTCTTGCGCTGCCGGCGCCAGGCTTTCGCCACTGAGCGCAAGCTGCTCTGATTGCTCAGGATGAGCGCGCCACGGCGATGTAGCGCTGAACCACGTGTGCGGCGTCCAGCGTGCCCATGAACTCCATTGCACGCAGACGCAGCGCTTGCATGTCTTCGCTGGCAGGCTGCCGCAGAACACGTCCGATGGCGTCGGCCAATGCATCACGGTCGCCGACTGGCACCAACAGGCCATGGCGGCCCGTGCACACACCTTGCCCTGGCGCCGAATGGCCACCAAGCAACTCGGCTGGTCCGGATGGGCAATCGGTCATCACCACCAATGTCCCCACCGCCATGGCCTCCGCTGCTGCGTTGGGAAACCCCTCCGCATCTGAAGATGAAACGAATGCGCGCGCACGGGCAACCACAGCATGCGGGTTCTGCAGATAGCCCGTGAAGCGGACCCGCTGCGCGGTTCCCAGCGCTTCTGCCAGTTGCTGCAGTGCCTGCAACTGCTCGCCGGCGCCCATGATCACCAGCTGAATGTCGGTCGCCAGCAGCGCATGGGCCTGCAGCAGCAGTTGAAAATTCTTGTTGTGTGTGAGGCGGCCCACGCCAACGATGTAGTTCGCCGGTAGATCCACCTCAGGCGCTGCAGCAGCGTTGTGCTGAAGCAATGCCAAGTCGTACGGGTTGTAGATGACGTGCAGGCGTTGCGCGGCCACGCCAAAGTGCTGCTGTAAATCCAGGGCGACACCGTGCGACACCGCAATCACGCCATCGGCGCGCGGGTACAACAGGCTCACAAGCGCCTTGCTGATGCGTCCCCGCCACCCCATGCTGGAAAAGTGGCTGGAGGTGTTGACCCGCTCAGAGACCAGCACCCGCAAGCCCGTCAGCTTGGCCGCCACGATGGCCGCGAAATTGGCACGATTGAGGAAGCTGATGACCAGGTCGGGCTGCTGCGCACGCAGCGCGCGCAGCAGCCGCCAGGTGCTCCGCCACAACGACTGCCTTGCGCCCAGCACCCGCACAGGCAGGCTGGCTGGCAGTGGGTACTTGCGCGGCAGATCATCCAGCAGCACCAGGTCGAGCACATGGTCCCTGTTTCCCAGAGCCACCCACTGCTGCAGCACCGTGGCCAGCACCCGTTCCGCACCACCACCTTCAAGTGAGTTGATAACGAAGGTGATGCGCATCAGCGGACGCCCCCGTCAAGCGCAGCCGCTGCACGGAGCACCGCGGCGCTGCGCTGGGCGATGTCGTCCCACTGGAACCGGGCCATGAAACCGTCATCCGTCAGGCGCAGCGCCGACACGGGCGCCGCGAGTTGTCGGGCCAATGCATCCACGTCGCCCACCGGAAAGTGGTTAGCGGCCGGCAGTCCGATCTGCCTGTTGGCGGCGATGTCGCTCAGCAGGCAGGGGCAGCGGCACATCAGCGCTTCCAGGGCGACCAACGGCAGTCCCTCGTGGTAAGAGGGCAGTACGAACAAGGCGGCTTGCTCGTACAGCGCCCGTAGGCTGGCCTTGCCACGCACACCCGCAAACACCACATCGTCGCCAGCTTGTGCCAGAAGACCGCGGCTGTAGTCATCGGGGTGGTCGGTGCCACCGACGATCACCAGGCGGCGACCAGTGGCAGCCCGCCGGTGGGCGGCAATCAGGTCGTGAAAGCCCTTTTCCGGCACCAACCGGCCGACTGCAAGCACGAATTCGCCAGCATGCAGCCCCAGTTCCGCAAGCACAGCGTCGTCCTTGGTTGTGCGCGGCGGCAGCGCAAAGCCATTCGGAATGAAGTGGATGTGGGCGGCACGCGCGGGGTAGCGCGCGCGAAGCGCCTCGGCGTCCTGTGCGCTGACACAAATCACTTCACGCGCCAAGCGCGCCATGGCCACTTCTCCCAACCGCAGCATCATCTTGGCCGCCCACCCCCACTTGGCGCGCTGGTAGTCCTGGCCGTGGTGGGTGGCCAGCACCGTCAACCCCAGCAAGCGGGCCAGCGGGATCAGCAAGGCCGGCCCGATGGCATGCACATGCAACAGCGCAGGGCGCATGACAAACGCCGCGTGCAGCGTTGCCAGCAGCGTGTGCACCAACGCCTCGGCACCTCTGGTTCTGAGCGTCGGCAACGGCAGCACTTGCACGCCCTCGAACTGGTAGCGCATCGCACCCACATAAGGCGAGCGACCGTAGGCCGTGAACGCCAGCTCGGGGATCAGCGTGGCCAGGCGCGGGTAGAGACATTGGCAATGTGTTTCGATGCCGCCCATCACGTCGGGGATGCCACGCAGCCCCACCACACAAACCTGTCTGCGTTGACCGTCCGTGCGCATGTCCTGTCGTCTCCTCACGTCATCCAAGTCTTCAGCGCCAACAAGCGCGTGCCACCGAGCTTGTATGCATACCGCTCAGGTCCGGGCGCGCCAGGGCGCATAAGCAGCGGCCAGATCGGCCGCGATCTGATCGTAGTTCCGCTCTGCCGCCACCAGACACCGCCCGGCGGCAACCCGAGCCTTGCGTTCGTCAGCGTCCCAGCCCAGCACTGCCAGCGCAGCCTCTGCGAGTTGATGCACCTCCATTGGCACACAACTGCCTGCACCAGATCGGCCAATCACGTCAGCTTGATCGGGGCTGTCATTGCAGACCACAGGAATACCCAAAGCCAGGTACTCCGAAACCTTGGTCGGCGACGCACTATCGAGTAAGGGCCCCCGTGGAAACAACGAGAACGCTAGATCGCACTTGGCGATTGCTTGCCAGCCCAAACCTGTAGGTACCCAGCCCAACCAATCCACCGCATCTCCAACACCCGCTGCGCGTGCCTGCTGATGCAACCATGCCATGTGTGCCTGGTCACCGGCATCACCGACCAACACCAGCCGCGCACCAGCGTACTGACGCCGCACCCCCGCCAAGACGGCAAACAGAACCTCGATGCGGCGCGTGCGGTCGAGCGTTCCCAGGTAACCCAGCCGGGGACCAGACGCATCAGGCTGGGGCATTGCCGGCAGGCTGGCCAGGCAACGGTCGATGGCAGCCAGATCCACCCCCATGGGCACCGCCGTCATGCGATCAGCGGGCACACCACGTGCCGCCACGTCCCGCAGCATCTGGGCCGACTGCACGAACACGTGGTCTGCCCGTGGTAGCACCCAGCGGTAAAGAAGCCACACACCGATGCGACCGCGCAGCCACGGAAAGATGTACCGCATCACGCCGGCAGCCAGCCCGCGCTCGCGCGCCAGGTCAATCTGGCCCTCCGACACCGGGTACGACATCCAATAAATGAAACCCACGCCCTTCCAGCGCGCAATCAGCAGCGCCAGCAGCGCCACGACAGGCATGTTGCGTACCTGAAATGCCGTGTACTCGGCGGCCCTGGCGCGCAACAGGCAGCGCACGAAGTGCAGAAAGCTCAGTGCATGCCGGCCTGCACGGCCGCCGCGCGGGGCACAAAGCTGCAGTTGCCCCGCCGGCCAGCCACCAGGGCCCTTGGGCACCGGCCCTGCCTGAAAGGCAACCAGGTCTGTGGCGATGCCGTGCCGCTGCAGGCAGTTGCCAAACAGCACGGCGATGTCGGGCCGGAAACTGGGGTAACCGTCCGGGATCAGGTAGAGCAGGCGCATGGAAGGGCTGGTCATGGAAGGATGCGGCGCCCCAGAAACGCGTTCAAGCGTTCACGTTCGGCCGGCGTGAACGGTCGCAACATCCAGGCCAGCGGCAAAGCCACCAGGCAGCAGACGGACAATTGCAGTGCCAGGCCGAGCCAACCCGTGACCCACACGCCACTGGCCAGTGCAGCAGCTGCGGCAATCGCCCCGGCCAGTGCCATCTTGGCATGCGCCAACCCGGGGCCAGGCAAGCCACCGCCGCCGAGCAGGCGCTGCAGCGCTGTCGTGAAGATGAGCTGCCCGGCTGCCAGGGTGGCAATGCAGGCCCAGACCGCCAGCCCGGCATGGAAGGCCGCAGCCGCCACAGCCAGCGCGGCCAGGCTCAGTGCCGCCGCTGCCAGACACGCGCGGCTGGCGTTCAAGGCCACGGCACACACCTCCAGCAGTTGCCGCTGCCCATACACCACCACCAGCGCCGTCATGGCCAGCATCACTGGCGAAGCTGTCTGCAACCGCCCCCCAGCCAGCAACTGCAAGGCTTGCGGGCCGGCAACAGCCATGAACGCCAGCAGCGGCATCGTGAAGAACAGGCTCAGCCGTGTGATGAAAGCCGCATTGCCGAGCATTTGCACGGGGCCGGCGCCATTGACAGCCGCCGCCACCAGCTTTGGCCTGATCAGCGAGAACAGCAGCGCCGTGGGCAGATAGCGGCACAGCTGCTCGTAGATGCTGCGCAAGAAGCCAAACAGGGCAGTTGCTTCCAGACCACTGTGCCATTGCAGCAAGAGCAGCAGGCTGGCGGGCTGGTAGGGCGTGGAGAGCAACTGCGCAGCGAACATCTGCGCACCTGTGCGCCAGAGCTTGGCAAAAGTGGCCACTGGCTTGTCAGGCGCGGCCTGCACCCAGCCACCCAAAGAACCGAACAGGGTGCGCAGATGCCAGCTGGTCAGCAACAGTGCTGTCGTGCAGGCCAGCAATTCACTCAAGACCACAGCAAGCAACGACAAGCCCTGGCCGAAATGCAGCACCAGCAGCGCCCCCAGGAACAAGGCCTGCCGCAGCACCTGGGCCGCCCGGGCCTGGGCCTGCTGCATCAAGGCACCCAGCACGCCGTCGCGGAAGTGCCGTGAAAGCCCCTCCAGCACGGCCAGCAGCATGTACAGCTGGAATTCCGTGCGGTAGGGCTGCAGGTTGCCCCCCTGCAGCAGCAGCGCGGCCGAGCCAGTGAGCACGCAGCACGAAAGCACCAGGATGCCAAGCACCCAGGCCGTGCTGTGGCGCACCAGCCAGAGCGCCTTGTCGGCTGAACCTTGCAGCCGGTATTCGGGAAGGTAGCGCGACACCACCCATGGCAGGCCCATGCCCGACAGCGACAGCAGCAGTTCGGTGGCCGCCGTCAGGGCGACGTAGGCCCCGAACTCCGCCAGTGGCAGCGCGCGCACCAGCAGCATGAGGATGCAGAACGACAGCACCCCGGACACCACGCGTCCGGTCAGGAAGTGCCAGGTATTGCTGCGGAAGGATTCGAAGCTATACGGATCGCGGCTCATGTCCCCGGCGTTTGCGTTCCGCTTGCTGCGTAGCGCACCAGCCACGCCAAGTAGCCCAGCAGACCCATCCAAACGATTTGGAATGTGAGCAAGTCTATCGGTGTGCTTCTATAGAGGAGATACAGCAAAAGAACAGGCAGGACTGCTTGGATCGCTGCAGCATCAGCACGTATCCAAGCCTTTGCACTTCGCGTAAGTTTACCCGCCGAAACTATAGCTGCAAGCAGTACTGCGATATATAGTCCCAAGCCCAAGACCCCTTGCTCCCACAAGAGCGCCGATACTGCCGTGAGGCCGATGCCAAAACCGAAATAGCGCTGTGAAAGGTAACCTCCAGTTTCCAAATGGGCCGTACCTAGGCCATGACCAACGATGGCACCGACCGGTTCGCTCAGTGATTGACGTTCCGCCCAAAAAGTCAGGGCCGTGGTGCGGTTTAAATAGAGATTGCCGTAGCCCGCGCTCTCAAAGTTATAGCGCATTGTCTCGTAGACCTGCCGGTCCAGCGACTTGTCGCTCAACGCCAGATAGGTGGCGGCCGCGCCAACCGTCAATGCCGCGCCGACCGTCAGCGAGACCAGCGCAACCACCGGACGGCGAATCAGGTCGCCTCGGAACAACACGAGCAGCAGCATGGGCAAAAACACCACCACGATCTTGGTTTCACCCAAAAACAGCGGAAGCAAGACGACCGGCAACAGCAGCAGCAACTTGGACAGGCCCAGCAGTTGATGGCGCCATCGCGACAACAGGAAAACCAACACGATCAACAGAAACGTTGCCATCTCTGCATTGGCACCACCACCCAGCCGCGGCGAGCCGAAGGTTCCGGCAACAACATCCACCGGAACCATGCCCGGGAAAAACGACTTCAGCCCTTCCCGCATCGGCACCAGACTAAACCGCTGGTAGACCGCCCACGGGAGTTGGATGACAGCCACCCAAAGCGCGAATCGCATCCACCGTTTGACCTCGGTTGGAGAAAATGGCAACCAAGCGAGTGCGAACAACAATCCAAACGCCTGGAAGTAGCGCTTGAATCCACTGAGCAGTTCGTAGAGCGTCGAGTACTGAAGCACGCTGTTGGCCAGGAACAGCAGCACCGATACCAACGCCAGCCAGACGAAAAGGGGGGTGTCACGTCGCTGGGATGGATCGACCAAAGCAGACGTCACGGCGCGTAACGCCAGCAGCAGGCCCAGGCCGGAAATCGTCCACACCACCTTGCTAGCCGCACCATCGGCCCAGATCGGCACGACCCCGGCGACAAGCAAACCAGCAATCAAAACAACCCAGACGTTGACGACGGGCATCAACAACATCGCCGGTGCCACACACAGTGCGACGACGACAGCAATCAACAAGGGAGAGGCGGTGTAGGCGACAAGTCCCAGCACCACAGCGATCAACGACGCCAGTAGCAGGATCAACCAAGTCCAGTTGCGGGGCTTACGGCGGTAAGCGGGCAACTGTCGCTGTGCGTCACCCAAGATTGCGCTCACGTCGTTCCCCAGGCCAAAGTACGACCAGTCACCTTGGCGGAATCAATCACCGACCCGGCCGGTGTGCGCCAACGTGGTATCCGCGGACACCTGCCCGACCGACGGCGATGCCGCTTTGACACCGACGATCCGCGCCACATGTTCCGGCCGGGTGTGCTGAACGAGCGCCGACAGAAACTGACGATGCAACTCAAAAGATCCGGCAGCGTCGGCACTGATGTTCGACACGCGCACGAGCATGCCGTCTGGAATGATGCCGCGCGTCGTGTAGGACAACTGTGCGTACTTCTGTTCAGGCCCGCCCAGCACGGCCTTGTCACCCACCACGATCCAGTACGTGATGGGTTCGGTACGGCCGCCTTGCTTTGCAACCAGTTGCCGTGTACGCAGGTTCACCGCGCCGAGGTCAAGCAGGCGCTCAGTGCTTGCAGTCACGTTAAATCCCTGCGCCGGATAACACACTTCAGGGCGATGGGCACGGGTGGCGTCGGACTGGTCTCCGCCATAGGCCACCGACAACATGATCCTTCGCCCGGCAGCGTCGACATAGGTCCGGCTCAATGTCTGGCTGTAAATCTTCGCCAACAAGGCAGCCTGATCGGGCGAAACAAGTTGGATCGGGCCACCGGCGTCCTGACGCCACCCACCAATCGTTGGGGGAAACAATTGGTCGACAGCTACTTTTGGCCGCTGGTCAGCCAGAAACACCGTTGGCTTCCACACTGCAGCCCCGACAAATGCAACGGCCATCAACAGAGCGGCAGCAATCGCCTTGCTGCGAGATTCGGTCATGTTGAAGAATCCGTCGAAGGCTTTCTGGCATGGGCGCTGAAAAACAAACCCAGAAACTTGTCGGTAACAAGCATCAGTAACAGGGCCGACAAGAACAGGACCATCCCTGCAAAGCCGTGCACGAATCCCTGCCCGGCCTCGTCACCAAAGTAATAAGTCACGAGAATCAAAATGATGACCCGGATGATGTTGGCCATGAAGGAAATCGGAATCAAAAGCACTACCAAACTCAAGTTACGGGCGACATTGGTGTAATTCATCAACTTCATGTAGAGCATGCCCAACGCCTCAAGGGTGAACATGCTATTCAAACCCGCGCACGCGTCGGCGACAAGCAACTGGTAAGGACCGACCGTCATCAACACGCCCGAACGCCCGACGGGATAACCGGCCTCATACAACATTGACGATGCCACGGCTGACACCGCAATCTTCAACGGACTGGTGACAGCAGCAACCAATGCCTCTGGCCACGGAATCATGAAGACCAAGAAGAACAACGGAAACCACGCTGCACGCAGGCCAGCCCAGCCTATGAACAACACCAACAGTGCGCCCAGAATCAAAATTTGAGAGGCCGTCTGGAACATGATGATCTGCTGGCTGCTGCCGAAGGCATACAGCAACAGACCAACAACCAACAACAGCCAGCCCGGGAGCACCGATGGGTGGGGCGAGATCGCAGCAATTTGATTGCGCAGACTGAACAAAAGCCAGGCACTGACAGCCAAGATGATTGGGCCGTGGCCTTGCTCATCAGTTGCCCAAATGGTGTTTGCAAGCTCGTGGTAAGTGGGCACGAAAAGCAGCAGGAAGCCGCCACCCAGAAGCACCAATACCCAGGTGTCCGCCGACGCTGGCTTCCATCGTGACTGCAAGTCGCTAAGAAGCTTGATCACCTGGGCCATTCTCAAAACTCGTTGACGATGACCCCCGCCAACTTGGCAGGGGTTTCAGCCAGATTAGCCACCAAGTCTTGCAGGCTCACCACCTGGCTCTTGCCCTGGCGCGCCACCACCAGCGCGGCGCCGCAGCGCGCGGCAATCACCGCGCTGTCGCTGCCGTATTGCGCCGCGGGCGTGTCCACCACCACGTGGTCAAACTTCGACAGCAGCTCTCGGATCAGCAGCCCGAATGCGGGGCGCTCCACCAGTTCCAGCGGGTTGGGCGGGGTGATGCCCACCGGCAGCACAAACAGGCTGGGCACGCCCACCACCTGCTGGATCACTTTGGATTCAGCCCGGCCGCTCAAGATGCCTGACAGGCCGGCGCTGTTGTCGATGCCAAACACCGCGTGCTGGCGCGGGCCGCGCAGGTCGGCGTCCACCAGCAGGGTGCGGCCGCCCAGTTGCGCCAGCGTCACCGCCAGGTTGGCGGCAAAAAATGTCTTGCCGTCGCCACTGTCGGGGCTGACGACCGCAAGGGCGCGCCGCTCTTGCCCTTCATTGAACAGCCGCATCATGATCTGGCTGCGGATGGCGCGGAAGCTTTCTGCCTGCACGCCAAACGGCTGGTTCAGTGCCACCAGCTCGGGGTTGGCCTTGCGCTGGTCTGCCGCCGCGTAGGGGTAGTGGAACTGCTGGCTCAGCGCAAACAGCACGTCGTCGGTGCTGGCATAGCCCAGGGCGATGGCCGCCTCACCAAACCGGATGCCCCTGGTCTTTTGAAAGGCCAGCACCTTCTCCACCTGGTCGGCGGTCAGGTTGCGGGTCTCGGCAATGATGGAGCCGATGGACCGGTCGGCCACGTCGGTGGCCTGGTCGTGCATCACGCTGGTGGCGTCGGTGGTGTTGGAATCTTGAAACTTGGCCATGGTGTCGTCGCTTGGTGCCGTCAGGCGCCCTTGTTGGCTTGGGGGGCCGGCAGGCCGATCACACGCTGCTGCAGCATCAGGGCATGCTTGCCAGACACAAAGCGCTTGGCATTGGGCTTGGGCAGCACGCCCAGCACCGGCAGGCCCAGCGCGGCCACCACGTCTTCAGGGGCACGCACGCGGCGGTTGCTCAGCTCCAGCAGCAGGGCCACGCCCACGGCCAGCAGGGTGCCCAAGAAGACTGCCAACAGCGTGTTCAGCAGCAGCTTGGGGCTGGCATGCTCGGCCGGCGGCTGGGCGCTGGTCAGCAGGTTGGCATAGCTCTGGTTGGCCTGGCTTTCCATGGCGGTCTGGTTCAGGCGCGCCATCACGCTGTCGTACGAGCGTTGGGCGTTCTCCACTTCACGCACCAGCACCTGGCCCTGGTCGCGCACGGCCTTCATCTGCAGCAGCTTGGCGCGCTGGGCGTCCAGCTCACGCTTGACCTGGGCTTCACGCTGCTTGTTGATGGTGTTGGTGACACTGACGCCACCGGTCACGCGGCGGATCTCGGCGTCGATGCGGGTGCGCAGCTCGGCGATGTTGGCCTTGGCTTCCACCACCTGCGGGTGGTTGTCGCCAAACTTGCTGTTCAGCTCTTGCAGGCGGGCTTCATTGCGGGTCAGGTCGGCCTTCAGGCCGCCGATCAGCGGGTTGTTCAGCACCTCTTGCATGCGGTCGCCACTGGCGCCCTGGGCCTGCTGCTGGCGGCTGCCGCTTTCGCTGCTGATGGCCTGGATCTGCACCAGCTGGCTGCTCAGCTCGGCCAGGCGGGCGTTCTCCACGTCCAGCCGCTCGTCGGCGGCAATGATGCCCTTGTCACGCTGGTAGGCCGACAGCTTGGCCTGGGATGCTTCCAGCGCGGTGCGGGCATCCTTGCTTTGCGCCACGAAGAAGGCGCTGAACTGCTTGGCCGGGTCGACCCGCAGTTCCAGCGTGGTGGCGATGTAGGCGGCGGCAAACGCGTTGGCCAGGCCGGCGGCAAAACGCGGGTCGGGTGACCGGTACCCGACCTGGATGACGTTGCTCTCGCGGCTGGGCTTGACGTCCAGGTTCTTGCTCAGCAGTTCGATCAGCCACTGCTCGATGGTGCCCTTGCCCTGGCCGTCGGTCTGCCACTGCTCACGCAGTTGGGGGTTCTCCAGCAGCCTCAGGTCGCGGATGACCTTCAGCGCCACGCGGTCGCTGGTCAGGATGTCGACCTGCGTCGCCATGAAGCTGGGCATGGCCATGGTGGGGAAGGCCATGGCGCTGACCGGGTCGGGCTTGATGTCGATCACCACGCTGGCCGCGGCGTCGTACTGCTTGGGCAGCACCAGGCTGACACCCACCGTGGTGGCCACCACCAGCACAAACACCAGCAGCGCCGCCCATTTGCGGGCACGCAGGATGGAGAGAAATTGTCCGAAGGTCATGGGTGGTTCCGTAGGGGGTTCGGCACGGGCAATCAGCGGGTGGCTGGGCGCACGTTCGCAATGTCAGCCAATTCAAGGTGAGTGCTCAGGGCTGCAACGTGGTTCAACCCCGCGCGCGCCTGTTCCATGGACACGCCGGGGAACCACTCCACAAACTCTTGCACCTGTGCGCCGTCTTCCAGGTTCTCGAACAGGGCAGCCACCGGCACGCGCGTGCCTGCAAACACCCAGGCTCCGCTCACCACGTCGGCAGCACGTTCCACGGCTTGGCAAGCTGTCCAGTCAATCATGGCTTGGCAACTCGTCGCAGAGGCGTCGCGGCAAACCGCGTCAGAACAGGCTCTCACGCACATACACCACGTCCCCATCACGCATGGCGTCGTCCATGGTGGGGGTGATGATCTGCACCTTGCCGTCGCCGCCCTTGCGGTGCACGCGGATGCCTTTTTCAGTGCCGCGCTGGGTCAGGCCGCCACCGGTGGCCAGGCTCTGCATCAGCGTCATGCCACGCTCCAGCCGCATGGGGCCGGGGCGCTGCACTTCACCGTAGATGTAGACGATGGGCTGGCGGTCCACCCACACGGTGTCGCCGTTGACGATGATCACGTCTTTGCTTTGGCCGCCAGCCAGAAACACGGTGGGCAGGTCCACTTCCAGCCGGTAGGGCTGGCCGTTGCGGGTGCCGGTGACGATGACCATGTCGGCGCCGTTGCCCGCCGCGCCGCCGGCCATGGCCAGCAGGTCGGTCAGGCGCATGTCGGCCACCTCGATGGGGTAGCGGCCCGGGCGGTTCACCTGCCCCAGCACGCTGGCCTGGTTGCCGCGCACCTGCACCACCACCAGCGTCACTTGCGGCTGCTTGACGAAGTTGCCGCCGCGCAGGCCGTCGGCAATCAGCTTCTCGGCAGCGGTCACGCTCAGGCCGCCCAGGCGGATGCTGCCCAGCAGCGGGTAGCTGACCACGCCGGCCTCGGTCACCCGGGTTTCCAGGGTGAGGTCGGGGTTCTGGTAGACGTTGATGCGGATGACATCACCGCTGCCCAGGCGGTATTCAGCCTGGGCGCCAGCGCTGGGCACGCCGCTTTGGGCCAGTGCCGGCGCCATGCCGCCACACCCCAGGCAGAAGCCCAGCGCCAAGGCGGCGTACAGCAACGGGTGCAGGTGTTTGCGGTTGTTGATCACTTCAGGCCCATGCCTTTGCTGATGTCAGTGCTGTTCAGTGCGCCGCTGGCTGCGGGTGCCGCCACCGGGGCCGGCTTGGCGCCTGCCGCCGGGGCCGCGCCAGGTGTGCCTTCGGCAAACTTGCCCACGTATTCGATCTTGGCGGCGGTGCGCATGGCCTTCACGTCGTCTTCGATCAGCTTGCGCTTGCGTTCGTTCAGCAAGAACTGCTCGATGGCGGGGCGGGCCTGCTCTTCACCGACGGGCTGGCTGCGGCTGCCGGCCAGCACCACCACCTGCACGCCGTTGGGCGCCTGGTTCAGCATGGCCTGGCCGTCGGTCATCTTGGCAAAGGCGTCCAGGCTTTGCAGGGGCAGTTGCTCGGCCGCGCGCACGGCCTGGTTGCCCGCAAACTTGAAGTCGTTGGCCTTCAGGAACTCAACGAACTCATTGATGTTCTTGCTGGCGGCCAGCTTCTCACGCAGGGTGGCCACCTGCTCGGGCTTGGCCTCGATGCCGATTTCTTGGATGCTGTAGATGCGGCGGTCCTTGAACAGCGCGGGCTTCTCGTCGAAGTACTTCTTGATCTCTTCGGCCGTGGGCTTGGGGGCGGCTTCACCCACCTTTTCAAGGTAGGCGCGGGCGATGATCTCGCGCTTGGCGGCTTCCAGCTGCTGCACCACGCGCGGATCGCGGTCGATCTTCAGGTCGTCGGCTTTCTGCAGCGCCAGCTCCTGGTCGATCAGGCGTTCCAGGATCTGCTTGCTGGCGGCGTCGGCCTGCTCAGGGCGGATGTTGCGCTGCTGCTGCAGCACAAAGTTGATCTGGTGCACCGTCACTTCAGACTTGTTGACCTTGACGGCTGTCTGGCTGGCGCCCTTTTCTTTCTTGTCGCCACAGGCTGCCAGCAGGGCAGCTGACGACACCAGCGCGACGAGGGTGAGGCGCGTGAAGCCCGTGCGGGCGGCCAGGCGTTGCGGGGTCTTCATGTTCGATGGGTCTCCTGCCGATGTGCGGCCTGCGTGTACAGCCAGCTGCCGCACGTGGCCGGCAGCCGTCACAGATAACCACCAAAGTGTAATGGCGGTCAGTGACAACCCTGTGGCCGCCCAACTCCGAGCATGGGGGGGGTCAGCACACTGATCCCGGCGGGTGCGTGACAAGTGCACGGTGCCGGGCGTGCCGGCTGGCCACCCCAAGGGGCAGCCGGTGTGCCGTCAGCAGCGGATGCCGACGTGCAGGGCCACCACGCCCGCCGTGAGGTTATGCACATCCACATGGCCGAAGCCAGCGGTGTGCATCATGGCCTTCAGTTCGGCCTGGGGCGGGTGCATGCGGATCGATTCAGCCAGATAGCGGTAACTATCCGCATCATTGGCGATCAGCTTGCCCATCAGCGGCAGCACGTTCAGTGAATACCAGTCATAAGGCTTGCGCAGCGGCTCGGCCACCTGGCTGAATTCAAGCACCAGCAGCCGGCCACCAGGGCGCAGCACGCGGCACATCTCAGCCAGGGCGCGGTCTTTGTGGGTCATGTTGCGCAGGCCGAAGGCCACGCTGACCAGGTCGAAGGTTTCGCTCTTGCACGGCAGGTGCTCGGCGTCGCACACCAGGGTGGGCAGCAGCAGGCCTTCATCGACCAGGCGGTCGCGGCCGGTGCCCAGCATGGCTTCATTGATGTCGGTGTGCAGCACCAGGCCGGTGGGGCCCACCTTGCGCGCAAAGGCGCGGGCCAGGTCGCCGGTGCCGGCGGCGATGTCCAACACCTTGTCGCCCGGGCCCAGGTTGGCCACCGCCACGGTGTAGGCCTTCCAGGCGCGGTGCAGGCCCATCGACATCACGTCGTTCATGATGTCGTAGCGCTTGGCCACGCTGTCGAACACGCCACGCACGCGGCTGGCTTTCTCGCTCTCGTCGACGGTCTTGAAGCCGAAATGGGTGTTGGCCATGGTGTGTGCGGGTGCGGCAGTGCGCTGCGATCAGGCCGCGGTCTGCTCGTAGGAAACGTTGGGAAGCTGAGCCCGCGATTGCGCGTGCTCGATGGTGATGGCCAGCACCTGGCCGGCGGCGTCCAGGTCGACCAGCGTGTTCTGGTCCAGGCCACGGGTTTCGGCCACGTTGCCAGGCTTCAACGCGATGTGCAGGGTGTCCGTGTCTTCAAAGTAGCGGATCTTCATGGTTTGAACCTGCGGTCAAGGAATGCATTGTGAACAGTCTCACCGTCGGGCAAGACCACGACGCGCAAGTATCGGCAGCCGGCCGCCGGCCGCATCGATGGGTGCCCGTCATCGGATACGCCCATCACTTTGAACCGCCTGGGCCACCGGGTTGCGCAAGGCTCGTTCAATCCACTCTGCTTGAATGTCACGCCGGTCCTGCCGCTCGCGCATGGCATCGAAGTACCGGGTGGGCTTCATGGCCAATCCATCGCGCAGGCGTTGGCCGCGACCGGCCAGCCATCAATGGCTGGCGCAGGCGCCGCCTGATTTGGCGGGCATGGGTGCGTCGCGGTGCAGGCCGGCTTCGGCCAGGCGCTGCTCGTAGCGGGCCCACAGGTCGGCCTGCTCGCTGCCCAATTTGTACAGGTAACCCCAGGCGAACAGGCCGGTGTCGTGGCCATCAGTGAAGGTGGGTTGCACGGCGTAGTGGCCCACCATCTCGATGTTGCTGATGCCGACCTCACGCTTGCCGGTCTGCAGCGTTTCCTGGCCCGGGCCGTGGCCCTGCACCTCGGCCGACGGGGAATAGACGCGCATTAGCTCGAACGGGATGCGGAAGACCTGGCCGTCGTCAAAGCCGACTTCCAGCACACGGCTGGCCTGGTGCAGGGTGAGCGCGGTGGGTTGGGGGGTGGGTGCGGGCATGGTGGCGGCTGGGTGAACGACGAGTACGCGAGTCTAGCGGCCGGGGTCGGGTATGGGCGGGGGCATGCCGGCTGAGCGCCCGGCAGGCGGGAATTCAACGTCGTCATACAGGCTGGCTACCGGCCAGGGCTGGCCAAGGCGGTCGATCTGCATGGTGTCGGCAATGGACAGCGGTTGCAGCACCCACTGGCCTTGCGGGTTCTTGAAGAACAGGTCGGCGTGCGGCCGGCTTTGCTCGACCAGCAGGTAATGCGTGAGTGTGCCAATGCCACGGTACAGCTCGAACTTGCGACCACGGTCGTCGGCAGCGGTGGAGTCGCTCAGCACTTCGATCACCAGCCAGGGGTAGCGCACGAAGCGGTGTTGCTCGCTCGGATGGTCCCGCAGATCGCAGGTGACCATCGCGTCGGGGTACAGATAGCTCGCGGCGGCTGCCAGCATGACCTCGAAACAGTACACACGCCCAGGCGTGCCACGCAGCGCCTCACGCAGCCAGATGGAGGCGTTGCCGACGATCGTGCCGTGGCGGTGGGTGGCGCCCGCCACGGCGTAGTCCATCTCGTGGGCCTGACCATCCACAAACTCGTGGCGCTCAGGCGCCATGTCCTCCCAGGCCAGAAAGGCCTCAGCGCCGGCAAAGCGCGGGATCTTTGGCGCAGCACCCATGGCAGCGTCAGAACGTGACGTGCAGCCGCCCGAAGTACGACGCCCCGTTCAGCCCGAACTGCACGCTGTCGTAGAGGAAGCCGTTGTCGGTCTCGTTGGCGTCCTGCTTCGTCGGCTTGACGTTGAAGATGTTGTTGCCGCCGAAGCTGAGCCGCATGTTCTTGGCCAGCGCCACGCTGAAGGCCAGGTCAGCCGAGGTCTTGGCCTTGTAGCGGGCGTTGGGCACGCCGTTGGCCGTGCCCGAGAAGGTGCCCAGGGTCTGCGGGCCGAAGTGGATGACCTTCAGGTCGGTCGTCCAGGCGCCGGCCGCGTACTCGAAGCCCAGCGTGGCCTTGCGGGTGGGCGCGCCCTGCTCGATGAACAGGCGCTCGCGCTCGCTCAGCAGCACGTCTTCGAACCCGGCCAGTGCGGCCGGAGCATGCACCGCGCCCACCCGGGTCTTGCTGCGGTTGAAGGCCAGGTAAGTGTTGAGCTGGCCGCCGGCCAGCTTGGACTTGTTGGACACGGTGAGGTCCAGCCCGGTGGTGGTGGTGTCGACCGAGTTGACGAAGAACTGCGCCTGGCCCACGCCCAGCGCCTGCAAGGCGGCGCCCAGCGCCGGGTAGTTGCCGTCGTCGAACCGGCCCGACAGCACGATGCGGTCGGCAATGGCGATGCGGTAGAGGTCGGCCGTCATCGCCCAGGCGGCATTGGGCTTGAAGGTGGCGCCCAGCGTCACGTTCTTGCTCTTTTCCTGCGTCAGCCTGGGGATGCCGGCGGCGTTGGCGATGGCCCCGCCGTTGGGCGCCAGCACCACGTCCAGTGGCACGCCGCTGATGAAATCAGTGAACGTGGACGAGAAATGCACCTGCTGCAGGCTGGGCGCGCGAAAGCCCGTGCTGGCCGCGCCGCGCAACAACAGCGCCGGGCTGAGCCTGAAGCTGGCGGCCAGCTTGCCGTTGGTGGTGCTGCCGAAGTCGCTGTAGCGCTCGTGGCGCAGCGCCACCTGGGTGGTGATGGCGGCGGTGGGGGTGGACTCCAGCTCGGCATACAGCGCATGGCTGCGGCGGCTCTGGCTGGTCACATCGGCCGGCTGGAAGCCGGGGAAGCCCTGGCTGCCGGCGTTGCCGCCCTGCCCCACGCCGTCGGCGTCGATGTAGCTGCCTGGCTCGCCGGCGCGAATGCTGTACTGCTCACGCCGCAGTTCGGCGCCAAAGGCCAGGTTGCTGCCGCCCAGCAGGCCGTCAAAGTAGCGCGAAACGTCGAGGTTGGTGGTGTCCTGGCGGAAGCGGAAGCCGCCAGCGTCGAACCGGCTGGGGCTGATGCCGGCGTTGGCGGGCAGGTTGGCGATGGACGCATTCAGCGTGCGGCTGATGTCGTACTGCATGGCATTGCTGCCGTGGGTTTGCGACAGGTCGAACGCCCAGCCGCCCAGCGTGGTGCGCAGGCCGGCAATGAGCGTCCGGTCTTCGATGTCGCCGTTGATGAAGGGCACGAAGCCGTCGGGGTACATGGCCGCCGAGTTGCGGCTGGGGATGTCGCCACTGCCCACGCCGCCGCGCGCAAACGCCGCCGACGACGCGCGCCGGTTCTGCATGCCGGCCGTGCCGTACAGCGCCGTGCCGCCGCCCAGCGGCAGGTCGCCGTTGAGGTAGACCGTCTCGTTGCGCACTTGCGTGTCGCCGATGATGCGGGGGTTGCCGGCCTCGGCGCGGTTGCTGCGGCCGCGGTCTTGCCATTCACCCGTGATGCCAAGGCTGGCGCCGCCCAGCTTCACGCCGCAATAGGCCGACAGCAGGCCGTTCTTGCCGTCGCCGGCGGAATACTGGCCGTAGCCAGCCACCGCCTCGCAGCCGGCGCGCTTCTTCAGCTGGATGTTGATGACGCCGGCGATGGCGTCTGACCCGTACTGCGCGGCCGCACCGTCGCGCAGCACCTGCACGTTGTCGATGGCCAGCAGCGGGATGGCGTTCATGTCGGTGCCGGTGCTGCCGCGGTTGCGTGCACCAAACAGGTTCACCAGTGCCACGGTGTGGCGCCGCTTGCCGTTGACCAGCACCAGGGTCTGGTCACTGCCCAGGCCGCGCAGCGCGGCTGAGTCGATCAGGTCGGCGCCGTCGGCACCGGTCTGGCGGGTGCTGTTGAACGACGGCGACAGGTACTGCAGCGTCTGCGCCAGGTCGAACTGGCCGCCCGATTCAGCCGCCTTGCCCAGCGAATACACATCCACCGGCACGGGGGTGTCGATCGCGCTGCTGGCCGGCGTGGCGCGTCGGCTGCCGACGATGGTGATGCGCTCTGCGCTGTCGACGCTGGTTTGCGCCAGCACGGGCGCGGGCGCGGCGGCCAGGCCGGCGGTGGCGGCCAGCGCGATGGCGCTCAGGCGCAGAACGGGAGATGCGGTGCGGTGGATGGCGGGCATGGGCGCTCCTCGTGTCGTTGTGGGGGGGGGGTCAGGCGGGGGGGGGCGTCAGAGCTTG
>JBBAPL010000032.1:0-43841 GCA_040400895.1 Aquabacterium sp. | reverse complement strand
TGGCCGACACGCAGGAGCGCCACGCCACGCTGGAAGAAGACGTCATCACCGCCGAGCGCAAGCTGTCCGATGCCCGCGAGCAGGGCCGGGCGCTGGAGCGCCAGGCCCAGGAAAGCCAGTTCCAGGCCCGCGCCCTGGCCGCCCGCCGCGGCGAGTTGCAGCGCGCCATCGAGACCGCGGCCGAGCAGGCACTGGCCAACGTGCAATCGGGCCAGCAGCTGGAACTGGAACTGGGCCAGCTCAATGACAGCGCCGCCCAGGCTGGCTTGCAGACCGCGCTGGCCCTGAAGCTGGAGCGTGAACAAGCCCTGGGCGCGCAGCGCAGCCACTACGACGACTTGTCGGCCCAGCTGCGCGCGGCCGACGAGCAGCGGTTGCAGTTCGAGCGCAGCCTGCAGCCGCTGCGCGACGAGATCACCAAGCTGCAGCTGGAGGCCCAGGCCGCGCAGCTGGGCGGTGCGCAATACCTGGAACAGCTGACCGCCGCCGGCGTCGACATGGCCGCACTGGGCGTGCAGGTCGACGCCGACAAGGTCAAACTGTGGGGCCTGCAGGGCGAGATCGACCGCATCCAGCGCGACATCAACGCGCTGGGCGCCGTCAACCTGGCCGCGCTGGACGAACTGACTGTTGCCCGCGAGCGCAAGACCTTCCTCGACGCCCAGTGCGCCGACCTGAACGACGCCATCGGCACGCTCGAAGACGCCATCCACAAGATCGACCTGGAGACCCGCGACCTGCTGGGCCAGACCTTCAACCAGGTCAACGAGCACTTCGGCCGCATGTTCCCCAGCCTGTTCGGCGGCGGCAATGCCCGGCTGGTGATGACGGGCGACGAGATCCTGGACGCCGGCGTGCAGGTGATGGCCCAGCCGCCGGGCAAGAAGAACAGCACCATCCACCTGCTGTCGGGTGGCGAGAAGGCGCTGACGGCGATTGCCCTGGTGTTCGCCATCTTCCTGCTGAACCCGGCGCCGTTCTGCCTGCTCGATGAAGTGGACGCGCCGCTGGACGACGCCAACACCGAACGTTATGCCCGCCTGGTGGCCGAGATGAGCCACAAGGGCACGCAGTTCCTCTTCATCAGCCACAACAAGATCGCGATGGAAATGGCCGAGCAGTTGATCGGGGTGACGATGCAGGAACAGGGCGTGTCGCGCATCGTCGCGGTCGACATGGACGCGGCCATCGGTCTGGCGGAGGCGGCCTGATGTCGCTGCTGACCGATGTGTCCTTGATGGAAGGCCTGCTGGGCGCGGGCGCGGTGGTGCTGGTGGCCGTGGTGGCCCAGGGCTGGTGGGCAGCCCGCCGCGCCAGCCCGCGCCAGGCCGAGCAGGCACGTGACGCGCGGGTGGAGCCCGGCGGCCTGGTTGGCGGGGCGGCCGACGACGCCACGGGCACCGCCGCGCTGCCCGGCGCGCCCCATGCCGGGGCGGCCCCGTTGTTGACCGAATTGCGCCCCGCGGCGCCGCGCAAGACGGCCCGGCTCGACCCGCTGATCGACGCCATCGCCACGCTGGCGCTGGAGTCCCCCGTCACCGGCGACCTGGCCCTGTCGCACCTGCCGCCCAGCCGCCGTGCCGGCACCAAGCCCTTCCTGATCGAGGGCCTGAACGCCGACACCGCCGAGTGGGAACTGCCGGTGGCCGGCCAGCGCTACGGTGAGTTCCAGGCCGGCGTGCAGATGGCCAACCGCAGCGGGCCGGTCAACGAGATCGAGTACAGCGAGTTCGTGCAGAAGCTGCAGGCCTTTGCCGACGGCGTGGGCGCCATGGTCGAGCTGCCCCACATGCTGGACGTGGTGGCCCGTGCGCGTGAGCTGGACGTCTTTGCCAGCGGCCACGATGCGCAGCTGAGCCTGAACCTGCGCGCCAATGCCGCCGCCTGGAGCGTGGGCTACATCCAGCAGAGCGCGCAGCGCCACGGCTTCGTGCCCGGCGTGATGCCAGGCCGGCTGGTGATGCCGGGGGCCGAAGACGGCGCGCCACCGGTGCTGGTGCTGTCCTTCGACCCGCAGGTGGCGCTGGCCGACGACCCGGGCGCTGCCGCGGTGCGCACCCTGCAGCTGTCGCTGGACGTGCCGCAGACGGCGGAATCGGCCGAGCCCTTCCCGGCCTGGCACCAGAGCGCTCGCCTGCTGGCGGCTGACATGGAGGCCACCATGGCCGACGACACCGGCCGGCCGATCACCCTGCAGGCCTTCGTCGGCATCGGTGACGACTTGAAGGCCCTGTACCAGGCGCTGAATGCGCGCGACCTCGCGGCCGGCTCGCCGGCCGCGCGCCGGCTCTTCAGCTGACCCGCGTGTACCGCCCGCCCGGCCTCGGCCGGCGGTTTGACGGTCAACCGGCTGCCGGCACCGTGCGGCTGGGCTGGCGCATCAGCACGAATTCTTCCGCCGCCGTGGGATGCATGGCGATGGTGCGGTCGAAGTGGTCCTTGGTGGCGCCGGCAGTCAGCGCCACAGCCAGGCTCTGCACGATCTCCGGGGCGTCGGCGCCTGCCATGTGCACAGCCAGCACGCGCTGGCTGTCGGCATCGACCAGCAGCTTCATCGCGGTGCGCTCGGTGCCACCGATGAAGGCCTGCTTCATCGGCCGGAAGTCGGTCTCGAACACCTCCAGCCGGTGGCCGGCGGCCACCGCTTCTTCCTCGCTCGGCCCCACCGTGGCCAGCGGCGGCAGCATGAACACCGCGCTGGGCACCAGGCGCAGGTCCACCGGCCGGTGGCCGGGGCCAAACAGCCGGTCGGCCAGCGCGCGGCCCTCGGCAATCGCCACCGGCGTCAGGTTCTTGCGGTTGGTGACGTCGCCGATGGCGTGCACGCCGGGCAGGGCGGTGTCGCACTGGTCGTCCACCGGCACCGCGCCATGCGCGTCCAGTGCCAGGCCCAGGCCGGCGGTGTTGGGCCGCCGGCCAGTGGCGTTGAGAACCCAGGGGAAGGCCCGCACCCGGTCCTCGCCCAGCACCAGCAGGAACTGGTCGCCGTCGCGCTGGATGCGCTGCGGCACCGCGCCGGGGTGCAGTTCCACGCCGGCGGCCTGCAGCGCTCTGGCAGCGGCGTTGCGCAGCATCGCATCGAATCCGCGCAGCGGCAGGTTGCCGCGGTAAAACAGCGACACCTGCACGCCCAGCCGCGCCAGCATGCTGGCAAATTCGACCGCGATGAAGCCGCTGCCCACCACGGCGGCCCGCGCCGGCAAGGTCTGCAGGTCGAGCAGGTCGTCACTGGTGGCGCAGGTGTCGATCCCGGGGATGCTGTCGCGCACCGGCGCACCGCCGGTGGCCACCAGGATGTGGCGCGCCGTCAGGGTGCGGTCGCCCACCTGCACGGTGTTCGCGCCGGTCAGCCGGCCCCAGCCTTCGACCAGCTGCACACCGCTGCCGGCCAGCATCTGGCGGTAGATGCCTTCGAGCCGGGTGGTCTCGGCCGCCTTGGCCCCGGCCCAGCTGGGCATGTCGAAGCGGGCTTCAGGCACCTGCCAACCGTAGCCACGCGCCTCCTGCAGGCCATCGCCGAACTGCGCCGCGTACATCAGCAGCTTCTTGGGCACGCAGCCACGCAGCACGCAGGTGCCGCCGACCCGGCCGCCTTCGACGATCGCCACCCGGGCACCATGCAGCGCCGCCCGGCGCGAGGCCGCCACGCCGCCGGAGCCGGCGCCCAGGGTGATCAGGTCGTAGTCGTCAGCCATGGGCATGCTCCGTTGGTGGGTGACCGCACTGTCGCACGGCGGGCGTTGCGCTGGCCCGGGGTGGGGGCGCTGACGCGTCTGGCTGGTCAGGGCAGGGGGCTGGCCTGCTGCGCCCGCCAGGCGCTGCACAGGCGCACCGCCTCCAGCGTGCGCGTCAGCCCCACGCGCCCGCCCGGCACCCGGGCCATCGCCGGCTGGAAGCCTGCGTCGATGCGGCGTGCCTCGTCGGCACTGCAGGCGGTGTCGAACAGGCTGGGCAGGCGCGGCAGTTCTTCGCGGCCCAGCCGGGCCGACAGGCCGGGCAGCTCGCGCAGCACGAAGGCCAGCACCTCGGGGCGGCTGTCGGCGTCGACCGCCTGCGCGCGCAGCAGCGGCCACAGGCTGTCGCGCAGGTCGATCTGCGGTTGCAGCAGCAGCAGGCGGGCCTGGCGCATCAGCGCGGGCTGGCGGAACTGGCCCAGCGCGGCCAGCAGGTCGCCCCGCTCGGTGCGGACCGTGCTGGCCTGCAGGGCGGCCAACAACTGCTGGAACAGCGGTGCGCCGCTGCCGGGCCCGTCGGCGTGGGCGGCGGCGGTGAGCACTGGCACGCGCAGGTCGGCGCCCACGCTGGTGCGGTCGGCCAGCCAGGCCTGGGCCAGCTGCAAGGCCTGCTGGCGCAGCGCGGTGTCGTCACCCCACACCGCCACCGCCGGCAGCAGGGCCGCGCGCAGCAAGCGGTCGTCATCGCTGTCGCCGGGCTGCGGCTGCCAGCCCAGACGCCGGGCGCGGTCGCCGAACGCCGCCTGCCATTGGGCTGCCCAAGCCGCTTGCTGCGCTGGCCCCACCAGGGGCCGCAGGTGCCGCAGCAGCGCCATGGCCGCGCTGACCACCTCGCCGGATGGCTGGCTGGCCGCGGCCTGCACCAGGGCCAGGGCCTGGGCACTGGACAGATCGCCGCTGCCGTGCAGGCCGATGGCGTCGTCCAGCAGGGCCAGCCACTCGGCGGTGCCGAGGTCGGGTGCAGCGGCCAGGCGGGCCAGGCCGTCGCCGGCATAGGCCGGGCGCCAGTAGCCGCTGCCGCCGGCATTGGCCTGCACCCAGGCCGGGCAATCGGTGTCGGGCAGGGCCAGGGTGGCTTCGGTGTCGGACATCAGCAGCCGGCTGGTGCCGGCAGGGGTGCGCACGCGCAGCGGAAGCTGCCAGCGTTGTGCAGGCAGGGCGGCTGACCCCAGCGGCAGCAGGCGCGATTGCGCCAGCCGCAGCCGCGGCGGGCCGCCGTCGCAGTGCAGCGTGACGGCCAGCCGGGGGATGCCGCCCTGGCGGGTGAAGCTGCGCACCGCCGCTGGCAGGTCGCCATCGGTCTCGGCCAGTGCCTGGAAGAAATCGGCACTGGTGGCGCTGCCCCAGGCATGGCGCTGCATGTAGCGGCGCACGCCGGCCTGGGAGGCGTCGGACCCCAGCCAGGCCTCGAACATGGCCAGCACGGTCTGGCCCTTCTGGTAGGTGATGGCGTCCCACAGGTTGCCCATGTCCTCGTCTTGCTGCACCGGCTGCTCGATGCGGCGGGCGCTGGCCAGGCGGTCGGCGCGCATGGCGGCGCTGCGGGCGCGCTGCGTGCTGGTGTGCCAGCCCCAGGCGGGCTGCACCTGGTCGGTGATCTTGTCGCCCAGCCAGGAGGCGAAGCTCTCGTTGAGCCAGAGGTCGTCCCACCAGGCCAGGGTGACCAGGTTGCCGAACCACTGGTGGGCCAGCTCATGCGCGGCAGTGGCGACATAGTCGCGCTCGAACTGCGGCGTGCGCTCGGCCGGGCTGGCCAGCAGCAGGGTGGACGCGTAGGTCACCAGGCCGGCATGTTCCATCGCGCCGAAGTCGGTGGTCAGCGGCAGGGCCAGGCTGTCGAGCTTGGCATACGGGTGGGGCATGTCGAACCAGGCCTCCAGCGCACCCAGGATGCGGCCAGTGGTGCCCGCGGCGAAGTCGGCATCGGCGCTGCGGCCGGCGGGCACGACAAAGCGCATCGGCACGCCGCCGTCGCGGCCCACGCTGCCGGCGTCGCGCAGGTCGAAACGGCCCACGCCGAAGGCCAGCAGGTAGCTGGGCATCGGCGGCGTGGGCTGGAAGCTCACCCGCTTGTGGCCGGGGCGGGCGGGCTCTTCCGACGCCACCGGCATGTTCGACACCGCCACCAGGCTGTCAGGCACGGTCAGCGACAAGGTCCACGGCACCTTCCAGCCGGGCTCGTCGAACAGCGGGAAGGCCCGGCGCGCGCCGTCGGCCTGGAACTGGGTGTACGCGCCCCACTGGCCGCCTTCCTGTTGTCGGAACAGGCCGAAGACATCGCGTTCGGCCAGCGGGCCGCTGAAGGCGATGGTCAGCAGCGCCGGGCCGGCCGCCAGCGGCTGGCCGAAGTGCAGGTCCACCCGTTCCGCGTCGACCTGGGTGGCCTTGCCGCGCCAACGCCGGGCGCCGGTCTCCAGCCACACCTCACGAAATTGCAGGCCGCGGGCGTGCAGGCGGATGGCACCGCGCGCGGGCACCGCCTGCTTCAGCTGCAGGCGGATCTCGACCTCGCCCTGGTGGCGCGGCTGGTCAGGGTCGACCTGCAGGTGCAGCTGGTAGGCCTGCGGCACCACCGCGGCGGGCAGGCGCATCGGCACCGGGGCGGCTGGTTGTGCGGGCTGGGCAGGCCGTGCGGCCCAGGCCGGCATCAGGCCGGCCGCCAGGCAGAGCAGGCACGACGACAGACCCGACAGCAGATGCTGGCGCAGGCGCCGTGGCGTGTGGGGTTGGACAGGCGGCATGGGCGGCCGACTCTACACTCGCCCGCATGCCCGATGAGCCCCTGACAGCGCCCGCGCCGGTGCCCGACAACGCCGCCCGCCGCGCGGCCGATCTGCGTGCCCTGCTGCACCACCACGCCCACCGTTACTACGTGCTGGACGACCCCGAGCTGCCCGACGCCGCGTACGACGCGCTGTTCCAGGAACTGCAGGCGCTGGAGGCCGCCCACCCTGCGCTGCGCACGTCCGATTCACCCACCCAGCGGGTCATTGGCCAGGTGCTGGACGGCTTTGCGTCGGTGCGCCATGCGGTGCCGATGCTCAGCATCCGCACCGAGACCGACACCGAGCCCAGCGGCGCCGTGGCCTTCGACGCCCGCGTGCGCCGCGAGCTGGAGTTGCCCGAGGACGCGCCCCCGGTGGCCTATGCCGCCGAGTTGAAGTTCGACGGCCTGGCGATCAACCTGCGCTATGAACACGGCGTGCTGGTGCAGGCTGCCACCCGCGGCGACGGCGAGACCGGCGAGGATGTGACCCAGAACATCCGCACCGTCGGCCAGATCCCGCTGAAGCTGCAGGGCGCGGCACCGCCGCTGCTGGAAGTGCGCGGCGAGGTCTACATGCGGCGCGACGCCTTCGAGCGGATGAACGAGCGTCAGCGCGAGAAAGGCGACAAGAGCTTCGTCAACCCGCGCAATGCCGCCGCCGGCGCGGTGCGCCAGCTCGACCCGGCCATTGCCGCGCAGCGGCCGCTGAGCTTCTTCGCCTACGGCCTGGGCGCGGTGTCCGGTTGGGACGAGCCGCCCACCCACAGCGCGCTGCTCGACGCCATCGCCAACTTCGGCCTGCCGGTGTGCGCCGACCGCAGCGTGGCCGCCGGTGCCGGCGGCCTGGTGGCCTTCCACCAGGCCATGGGCGCCAAGCGCGACGCGCTGCCGTTCGACATCGATGGCGTGGTCTACAAGGTCAACGACCGCGCACTGCAGCAGCGCCTGGGCTTCGTGACCCGCGAGCCGCGCTGGGCCGTGGCCCACAAGTACCCGGCGCAGGAGCAGATGACCACGCTCAACGCCATCGACATCCAGGTGGGCCGCACCGGCAAGCTGACGCCAGTGGCCAAGCTGGCGCCGGTGTTCGTGGGCGGCACCACCGTCAGCAATGCCACGCTGCACAACCTGTTCGAGCTGCGGCGCAAGGGCGTGCGGGTGGGCGACACGGTGATCGTGCGGCGGGCCGGCGACGTGATCCCCGAGGTGGTGGGCCGGGTGCCCGGCGGGCGTGCCGCCTACGTGCCCAACTTCCGCATGCCGCGGCTGTGCCCGGTGTGCGGCAGCGCCGTCCAGCGCGAGCGCGGCGGCATGGACCACCGCTGCTCCGGTGGCCTGTTCTGCCCGGCGCAGCGCAAGCAGGCCATCCTGCACTTTGCGGGCCGCCGGGCGATGGACGTGGAGGGCCTGGGCGACAAGCTGGTCGATCAATTGGTCGACAGCGGCCTGATCCGCACCCTGCCCGAGCTGTACACCTTGGGCGTGGCCAAGCTCAGCGCGCTCGACCGCATGGGCGGCAAGAGCGCGGCCAACCTGGTGGCCGGGCTGGACAAGAGCCGCCAGGCCACGCTGCCGCGCTTCCTGTTTGCGCTGGGCATCCGCCAGGTGGGCGAGACCACCGCCAAGGACCTGGCGCGCCACTTCGGCGGCCTGGACCGCATCATGGACGCCACGGCGGAGCAACTGCTGCAGGTGAAGGACGTGGGCCCGATCGTGGCCGCGGCCATCCGCACTTTCTTCGACCAACCGCACAACCGCGAGGTGGTGGAGCAGCTGCGCGCCGCCGGCATCACCTGGCCCGAAGGTGAAGGCGCCATCGACAGCGCCGCGCCGCAGCCGCTGGCCGGCGTCACTTTCGTGCTGACCGGCACCCTGCCCACGCTGAGCCGCGACGAGGCCAAGGCGCTGATCGAAGCCGCCGGCGGCAAGGTGGCCGGGTCGGTGTCGAAGAAGACCCACCATGTGGTGGCGGGCGACGAGGCCGGCAGCAAGCTGGACAAGGCACGGGAGCTGGGTATCTCCATCCTGGATGAAGCGGGGCTGCTGGTTTTGCTGGCGCAGGCATAGACTGCAGGCAACAGGAGACCGGGTCATGTCCACAGGCAGAGAACCGTTTCGCATCTTCATCAGCCACAAGCACGATGACCACGACGCAGCCGCTGCGCTGGCGGCGGTGCTGAGCGAGGTGGATGAGCAGATCAAGTGCTTTGTCTCCGGATCGCACCTGGTGGCCGGCACCGACTGGAACGCCGAGATCCGCACCCAGCTGATGGACAGCCACCTGTTGCTGCTGCTGTTCTCCGAGCCGTCGAAGAACTGGGACTGGTGCCTGTACGAGGCCGGGCTGTTCACCAGCCTGGGCGACGAGCATTCGGTGGTGTGCCTCTACAAGGCTGGCGGCAACTCGCCCCGGCCGCTGAAGACGCTGCAGGGCGTGCAGGTGACCGTGCCGCTGGTGCAGCAGTTCTTGCGGCAGCTGTGTCTGGAGACCTGGCGTGTCACCCGCAAGTGGCGGCTGGGCGGGCTGCGACACAAGACCAATGAAGACGATTTCCTGGCTGCCGCCACCAAGATCGTCGCCCTGTTCCCCCAGGAGCGCGTCGAGGCCGCCCCCACGCTCCATCTGGCGCACTACCCCTGCCACCGCGTGGTGCTGGACCTGCGCGGCCAGCCCGGCGTGCTCGACGGCATTCCTGGCGGCGCCCGGGTGGTGGAAGGCGAGGGCGCGACGTCCACTTTCACCATGTCGCTGTTCAACCTGACGCGCGGGCTGCGCTACCGCACCTGGCAAGACCTGGTGCAGGCCAGCGGCGACCCGGCCGGCCTGTGGCTGGCCCACCTGAACCAGCGTTATGCAGCGGCCATCCGGGAAGAACTGTTCTCGCCGGCGCTGATCACGTCGATGCCCCTGATCGACGCCTACACCGGCCAGCGCCGCCGCAGCTACCGGCCGGTGCTCTACGAGATCCAGCGTGCGCCGGCCGGCGACCCGTCGGCGACCGGGCCCGAGTCGATGCAGCCGCAGCAACTGACGCTGGTGCTGGACCCGGTGTACGAGCCTGCCTAGCGCATCGCCGGTGCGGCCTGGAAGGCGCTGCGGTACTGCGACGGCGTCATCGCACTGTGGTGCTGGAAGGCCCGGCCGAAGTGCGCCTGGTCGGCAAAGCCGCAGTGGTAGCCGATGGCCGCCGCAGGCTGCGCGGTGGTGGCCAGCAGCCGGGCCGATGCCGCCAGCCGCACGTCCATCACCAGGTGTGAGAAGCGCTGGCCCTGCCTGGCCAGCTGACGCTGCAGCGTGCGCGGGCTGCTGCCCAGCTGGGTGGCCAGTGCCGCCACGGTCCAGCTGCGTGCCGGGTCGGCGGCCAGGACGCGGCTGGCACTGCCGGCCCAGTCGGTGTCGGGCTGGAGGGGCGCCGCGCTGGCATGCAGCGGTGGCTGCCACTGCCAATGCCAGTCGCCCAGCGGGCTGCGCTGCGGCTTGGCCTGCGCAGTTGGCGCCGCCAAGCCAGCGGACGCTGCTTGCCACGCGCCGGCCTGCCAGCGCCACAACGCAGGCTGGCCGGCCGTGGCCTGCAGGCCCTGGGTGCCGATGTGCCGGGCCAGCGCCACCAGCAGTCCCAGCACCAGCAGGTCTTCGGCTGGCGTGGGCGGGGCCTGCGCAGCCAGCGACACATGCTGCAGGCGCAGGCCGCTGACGCCGTCGACCTGCACCAACAGCCGGTGGCGGGCGTGCACAAAGCGCTCCAGCCGCTGCCAGCGGGCCAGCAGGTCGGGCGGGCTGGTGGCCAGGGTCAGGGCCAGCAGCGCGGGTTCGTCAGGTGCGTCGGCAATCGCATCGCCGATGCGCAGCAGGGCCAGCGGGCCGTGGGCGGCGAGCAGGCCATCGAGCAGGCGGCGCTTGTGGGCCAGCGGCACATGGGCGCCCCGGCCGGGTGGTGCGGCGGGCGGTGGCGGTGCCAGGCCCTGGCGGGCCAGGCCCAGGTGGATCAGGCGCAGCATCGCGGCCGAGGCAAAGTCGTCCATGGTCAGGATGCTGCCACCGGCACGGCCGCGGTGGGCAGCCGGGTGATGCGGTGGCCGCTGGCGGCGCGCACCGCATTGGCCACCGCCGCGCCGGCGGCGGTGATCACCGTCTCGCCAGCGCCGCCGGGCGCCTCGCCGTGGTCGACCAGCAGCACATCCATGCGCGGCAGGTCGCCAATGCGCGGCAGCGGTGCCTGGGCGAAGCTTCTGGCGGCCACCGCGCCGTCGGCCATCGGCAGCTGGTCGAACAGCACCATGCCCAGGCCCCACACCAGGTTGCCTTCGCATTGGGCGCGCACCTGGTCGGGGTGCACCACCCGGCCGCAGTCGTGCGCGCACCAGAGCCGGGTGACGCGGATCGCGCCGATGGCCGTGTCCACCGCCACGTCGGCCACCACGGCGCACCAGCTGGCGCCCTTGTAGATGCCTGCGGCCAAGCCGCGGCCGGTGCGCTGTCCTGGGCCGGCCTGTGTGGCCGGCCGGCCCCAGCCGGCGGCGTCGGCCACCCGCTGCAGCACCCGCGCCAGCCGGGCCTGTGCGGCGTCGGCGTTGTCCAGGTGCCTCAGGCGGAAGGCCAGCGGGTCGCTGCCCGCCGCGCGGGCGGCCTCGTCGATGGCGCTCTCGATCACGAAGCCGTTGGGTCCGGCGCCCAGGCCGCGCCAGGGGCCGGTGAAGACCGGGAGCCGCACCAGGTCGAACCCGGTGTGCACCACTGGCACGCTGTAAGGCAGGGTGGCGCCCCGGGCCACGCCGTCGTCGCCGATCAGGTCGGTGGCGCGCTGCAGCCACGGTGGCAGCACCGCATTGGTGAACAGGATGTGGCTGCTGGTGAAAGCATGCCACCACTGCTGCAGCCGGCCGCCCTGCAGCTCCTGCGCGCGGGTCCATTGCACCTTCACCGGGGCGCCCACGGCCCGGGCCAGCACGGCGGCTTCCAGTTCCACGGTGCAGACCGTCTTGCCACCGAAGGCCCCGCCCACGCGCTGGCCGTGCACCGTCACCTGCGCGTCGTCCAGGCCCAGCCGGCGGCAGACCACGTCGCGCTGGTAGAACACATCCTGGCTGCCGACCCACAGGTGCAGGCGGCCATCGGCGGTGGGCTCGGCCACCGCCGTGCGGGGCTGGATCGCGCCGTGCGCGGCCAGCGGGATGTCGATGCGCAGGTCCACGTCCCAGGGGCCGCCGGAGTCCACTGCGTCGCGGCGCAGCGCATGCTGGCGCCGGCTGCCCTGGGCCAGCCGCACGTCGATGTCCAGGGCCTGGTCCAGGTCGGCCTGGCCGAACGCAGGCCCGTCCAGCTGCCATTGCGGCGCCAGCGCCGCGGCGATGCGGTCCAGCGCGCCGGGTGTGCGGGCGACGATGCCGATGCCGTCGGCCTGGCCCAGTTGCAGCGCCGCGTGGCGCAACACCGCGACGCAGCCGGGCACGGCTCGGGCCGCTGCGTCGTCGGCGGCCTGCAGGCGGCTGCCTCGGTCGGGTGAGGCCGGCGCGCGCAGCACCCGGCCGAACAGCTGGCCGGGCCGCCGCACATCGGCGGCAAACAGCGGCTGGCCCTGCACGATGGCCGTCCCCTGGGCCAGCGGCACCGACTGGCCGACCCAGCGCCCGCCCGGACGGAAGGCGCGCAGTGCGCTGGCCGGTCGCGTGGCGGCATCGATGCGGCCGGTTTGCTGCCCGGCGGCCAGCGCGTCGCGCAGGGTGGCGCAGGCCTGGGCCAGCGGCAGGGCGAAGTCCTTCACCGAGTCGCTGCCCACGGTGGCGCGCACGCGGGCGATGTCGTCGGTGCTGGGCAGGCGCAAGTCCAACTGGTCGGGTGGCACGCCCAGTTCCTCGCAGGCGATCGCGCCCAGCGCCGTGAGGATGCCCTGGCCCATCTCCACCCGCGGCAGGAACAGGGTGTAGCGGCCGCCGGCATGCCGCACCCAGCCGCATGCGGCATCGGCATCGGGCGCTGGCCGTTTCGGGATCACCGGCAGCGTGCAGCCAGGCAGGAAGCTGACGGTGAGGCCCGCGCCGGCCGCCGCCAGGAAGTGGCGCCGTTTCATGCCGTGCCCTCGGGCGGCAGGCCGGCAGCGCGGCGCACCGCGCGCCGCGCCCGCTGCTGCGTGCCGCAGCGGCACAGGTGGCCAGCCAGGGCTGCGTCGATGTCGGCATGGGCCGGCCGGGGCAGGCGGCGCAGCAGCGCCACGGTGCTGACGAGCTGGCCGGCCTGGCAGTAGCCGCACTGGGGCACGGCCTCGTCCAGCCAGGCCTGCTGCACCGGGTGCAGCGTGCCGCCAGCGGCCAGGCCTTCGATGGTGGTGATCGGCTGGCCGGCCAGGTCAGCCGCTGTCAGCAGGCAACTGCGCTGCGGCTGGCCGTCCACCAGCACCGTGCAGGCACCGCACTGGCCCTGGCCGCAGCCGAACTTGGCGCCGACCAGGCCGAGGTGTTCGCGCAGCAGGTCGAGCAGCCGTTCTTGCTGCCAGTCAGGCGCGATGGCGTGGGGCTGGCCATTGATCAGCAGGGTCAGGGTGGACATGGGCGGTGGTGGCAGTGGCGATGCCGCGCAGTCTGCGTGGCGGATCGACCGCCGTCTTGAACCATCGCGCCAACCCGCTGCGGCCGGCCGCGTCGGTGTCGCTGCAGGTGGGTCGCCCAGTCGCCTGTCGTCGGCGACGCTGGCCACCCGGGTGATTGCCCCTTGAAGTCGCTCAGCAGCTGCGCCGCGCCATCGGCCCCGGTGTCGTCGACAGCCCGTGTGGCCCAGGGGATGTGGCGCGCCGCGGGCCGCTGCTTGCCTATCATCCGGCCATCGATCCAAAAACAAGGAGACCCGCATGCCCCCCCGCACCCTTCTTGTCCGGCTGGCCGCCGCCGCCGCCGCTGCCTGCACGCTGCCACTGGCCACCGCCCAGGCCGCCTGCATGGCCGATGACCAGGTGGCCGCGCTGTACGCCGCCTACCAGGCGCGCACCCCGGCGGCCAACCCCGACGGCCTGAGCACCGCCGACGGCGAATGCAGCCGCACCAAGTTCCAGGCTCTGCTGGGCAAGCAACTGGGCGCGCCGGTGGGCTACAAGGCCGGCCTCACCAACCCGGCGGTGCAGAAGCGCTTCAATGCCGACGCGCCGGTCTGGGGCACGTTGTACGCGCCCATGCTGCTGCCGGCCGACAGCACGGTGCCGGCGGCGTTCGGCGCCCGTGCCCTGTACGAGGCGGACTTGCTGGTGCGCGTCAGCAGCGCCGCCATCAACCAGGCCGCCACGCCGCTGCAGGTGCTGGCCGCCATCGACCAGGTGATCCCGTTCATCGAACTGCCCGATCTGGTGGTGCAGGCGCCGCCCAGGCTCAACGGCGCGGCCATTGCCGCCATCAATGTGGGCGCCCGCCTGGGCGTGGTGGGCACGCCCGTCCCGGTGGAGGCCACGCCAGCCTTCAGCGACCGTCTGCGCGACATGGACGTGCTGCTGATGGCCGATGGCGCCGAGGTCGACCGCGGCAAGGGCAGCGACGTGCTGGAACACCCGCTGAACGCCGTGGTCTGGCTGGCCAAGGACCTGGCCAGGCAGGGCCTGGCGCTCAAGCCGGGCGATCTGGTCAGCCTGGGGTCGTTCTCCAAGCTGATGCCGCCCAAGCCCGGCCTGGCGGTGCAGGTGATCTACCAGGGCTTGCCGGGCACGCCGATGGTGGCGGTGCAGTTCAAGTGATGCGAGGCTGACACACCATGGCCGTGCGAGAGATCCTGAAGATGGGCGATGCCCGGCTGTTGCGCGTGGCGCAGCCGGTGCTGAAGTTTGGCGGGCACGAACTGGCCGCCCTGGTGGCCGACATGAAGGACACCATGCGGGCGGCCAACGGCGCCGGTCTGGCCGCGCCGCAGATCGGTGTCGACCTGCAACTGGTGGTGTTCGGCTTCGAGCGCAACCAGCGCTACCCCGACGCGGAGCCGGTGCCCTACACCGTGCTGTGCAATCCGCACATCGAGCCGCTGGCGCCCGACGAGGAAGACGGCTGGGAAGGCTGCCTGTCGGTGCCCGGCCTGCGCGGCAAGGTGCCGCGCCACACCCGCATCCGCTACACCGGCCTGGGGCCCGACGGCCGCCTGATCGACCGCGAGGCCACCGGCTTCCACGCCCGGGTGGTGCAGCATGAGTGCGACCACCTGATCGGCCGGCTGTACCCCACGCGCATGCGCGACTTGACCCAACTGGGCTTCACCAGCGTGCTGTTCCCCGAGCTCGACCCGGCCGACAGCGACGATTGACCGCCCTGCGGCCGCGCGGCCGGCCCGCGTCTTTACACACCAGCAAGGTGCGCCGGTCGGCGCCAGCGGGCCGCCCGGCGTTGTGACAGCAGGCCGCCCGCTGCCGGGCGGCGGAGCCCCAACATGCCTGACCGCCCGCACCGCGCGACCCGATCCCAGCCACCAGCCATGCGGCGCCTGCGACGACTGGTGTGGCCGGTCTGGGCGGCGGTGCTGGGCCTCCTGGCCTTGCTGGCCGGACCGGCACGCGCCGGCACTCTGCCAGGCGAGCTGCCGGCCCTGGTGGGCCGCATCAACGTGCAGGCCGGTGAACTGCAGCTGCAGGACCGCGACAGCGGCCAGTGGCAGCGCGCCGACGACGGCCCCGTCAGCAACTGGCCGGTGGCCGCTGGCGACCGGCTGCGCCTGCTGGGCCGCGATGCCCGGGCCGACCTGCGCATCGGCAGCACCACGCTGCGCCTGGGCACCGATGCGCAGCTGGCGCTGCAGCAACTGGATGAGCAGGCGGTGGTGCTGCAGTTGCAGGACGGCACGGTGGCGCTGCGCCTGGCCGCCTTCGACGGCGACGCCTTCGGGCCGGTGGAACTGCGCACGCGCGAGGGGCGCTGGCAGCCCCAGCGCCCCGGCCACTACCGCTTCGACCGCGAACGTGACGCCACCCAGGCCAGCGTGTGGCGTGGCGCGCTGCAGTTCGAAGGGCACGACAGCGCGTTGACCATCCGCGAAGGCCAGCGCGCCGACCTGTGGCTGGAAGGCCCCGATGCCGGCCGCCGCAGCGTCACCCGTTATGCCTGGGCGCCGGTGGATCGCGACGGCTTTGCCGACTGGGTGGCGCGCGATGAGCGCCAGGACGACGCCCCGGTCAGCGCCCGCCATGTGCCCGCCGGCATGACCGGCTGGCAAGACCTGGACCGCCATGGTGACTGGGTCAGCAACACCGACAACGGCCCGCTGTGGCTGCCCCGCGCGGTGGCGCCGGGCTGGGCGCCCTACCAGGTGGGCCGCTGGGCCTGGGTGTCGCCCTGGGGCTGGACCTGGATCGACGCCGCGCCCTGGGGGTTTGCACCGTTCCACTACGGCAGCTGGCTGCGCTACGGCGACCGCTGGGCCTGGTCACCCGGCCCGCGCGGCCCGAGGGTGCGCTATGCCCCGGCCCAGCACGCCTGGATCGGGCGGCCATCGGTGGGCATCACCGTGCAGATCGGCGGCCACCGCCCGCCGCCGCCGCGGGTGGTGGTGCCCGCAGTGCCGGTGGTGGTGGTGCGGCCTGACCACCACCGACCACCGCCCATGGTGGTGGTGGTGCCGAGACGCGACGACCATGGCGGTCGCGACTGGCATGACCGCCGAGACGACCGCCAGGCGGACCGTCCGCGTGACCGCTCGGATGACCGGCGCGATGACCGGCGCGACCAGCCAAGGGCTGGCCGTGACGACCCGCATGGCGACAACCGCAACGATGGTCGCCAGGACAGCCGTCCCGGCTGGCGCACCGAATCGCGCCCCCCGGTGCAGACGCCGGTGGCCCCGGCGGTCGCCACCATGCCCGTGCCGCGCGCCTTGCCACCCGCGGCGCCGGCATCCGAGGTGCCGCGCATGGTGGTGCCCAGGCCGATCGTGCGGGCGCCGGCGACTGCCGCGCCAGTCGCCGAGTTGCAGCCGCCTGCGCCGGGCGGCGGGCGCGAGGAAGGCCGTGCCGACAACCGCCGCGACGATGGCCGCCGCGGTGACAACCGCCGCGACGACACCCCCCGCAGCGGCCCCGGCCGCGTCAGCGACCGCGACATGGCGCGCTGAGCGCCGGATTGCCCTACTTCAGCCAGCCCTGCATCACCGCCCACACATTGGCCAGCATGCGCGGGTGGGCCGCTGCGGCTGGGTGGATGCGGTCGGGCTGGAACAGCTGGTCGGCATTCGGCGCATCGGCCACGCCGGCCAGCAGGAAGGGCACCAGCGCGGCGCCCTCGGCCCGCGCCACGGTGTCAAACAGCGCGGCAAAGTCCTGCCCGTAGCGTGCGCCGTAGTTGGGCGGCAGCTGCATGCCCACCACCATCACCTTGGCGCCGGCCGCCTTGGCGGCCTGGACCATGGCCACCAGGTTGTCGCGGGTCATGGCCAGCGGCAGGCCGCGCAGGGCGTCGTTGCCGCCCAGCTCGATCACCACATGGCTGGGTTTGTGCGTGGCCAGCAGCGCCGGCAGCCGCGAGCGGCCGCCCGAGGTGGTGTCGCCGCTGATGCTCGCGTTGACCACCTGGACCGGCAGCTTGTTGCGCGCGAGTTGCTGCTCCAGCAGCGCCACCCAGCCGGTGCCGCGGGCCAGGCCGTACTCGGCCGACAGGCTGTCGCCCACCACCAGCACCGTGGCCGCCTTGGCCGCCTGCAGCGGCCCTGCTGCCAGGGCGCCCAGGGCCAGCAGGCTACAGTGCGCCAGCACCATCCTGCGCGACTGGCGTCGCGCCACCATCCCATCCATGAGCGATCCCATCATTGCCGTTGAGCACGTCACCCGCTCGGTCACCGATTCCACCGGCACGTTGACGATTCTCCATGACATCGACTTCCGCCTGCCGCGCCAGCAGTCCACCGCCATCGTCGGCGCGTCGGGGTCTGGCAAGAGCACGCTGCTGGCGCTGATCGCCGGGCTGGACCACCCCACCAGCGGTACGGTGCGGCTGGACGGCGAAGACATCTTCGCGCTGGATGAAGACGCCCGCGCCGGCCTGCGCGCACGCAAGCTGGGCTTCGTGTTCCAGAGCTTCCAGTTGCTGGGTCACCTCAGCGCGCTCGAGAACGTCATGCTGCCGCTGGAACTGCTGGGCCGGCCCGACGCCCGCGCGCGCGCTGCCGAGATGCTGCAGCGCGTGGGCCTGGGCGCGCGCCTCACCCACCACCCGCGCACGCTGTCAGGCGGCGAGCAGCAGCGCGTGGCGCTGGCGCGTGCCTTCGTGGTGGAGCCGGCCGTGCTGCTGGCCGACGAGCCCACCGGCAGTCTCGACCACGCCACCGGCGAGAAGGTGATGGCGCTGATGTTCGACATGAACCGTGAGTCCGGCACCACCCTGGTGCTGGTGACGCACGACCGCAGCATCGCCGCGCGTTGCGACCGCCAACTGCACATCGAGGCCGGCTGCCTGCTGCCGCAGACCGACGCGCCACTGCCGGTGTGATGCCCACCCGCCGACGCCTGTTGCAGGCCACGGCCGCGTGGCTTGGCGCTGGCGCCCTCGGCGGGGTGCAGGCGGCTGAGGCCAGCAGCCTGCCCCAGGCGCGCGCCACGCCTGGCGGCGTGGTGCTGCTGCCGTTGGGCGCGGCCGCCGAGCGCCCGCTGGCCTGGCACGGTGCCGTGCCGGTGTTGGTGACCGGCGACCCGACAGGCTGGACCGCGGTGCTGGGCCTGCCGCTGGATGCCGCGCCCGGCAACGGCCAATTGCGGCTGCAGGGTGCTGCCGGCCTGCCGTCCACGCTGGCCTACCAGGTGCAGCCCCACCGCTATGCCGAACAGCGCCTCCAGGTCGCGCCGGGCCATGTCGAGTTGTCGGCCGAAGCGCTGGCGCGCCACAACCGCGAGCGGGCCCACCAGGCCACGCTGGTCGCGCGCTTCAGCCACCCGTTGCCGGCCCAACTGCGCATGCAGCCCCCGGTGGCCGGGCCGCAGTCCAGTTCATTCGGCCTGCGGCGGGTGTTCAACGGCCAGCCGCGCAGCCCGCACAGCGGCATGGACATCGCCGCACCCACCGGCACGCCGGTGTTTGCGCCGCTGGCGGGGCAGGTGGTCGACACCGGCGATTACTTCTTCAACGGCAACACCATCTGGCTGGACCACGGCGGCGGCCTGCTGTCGATGCTGTGCCACTTGAGCCGCATCGATGTGCAACCCGGCGACGCCGTGCGCACCAGTGACCGCCTGGGCGCGGTGGGTGCCACCGGCCGGGTCACCGGGCCGCACCTGCACTGGTCGGTCAGCCTGAACCGGGCGATGGTCGACCCGGCGCTGTTCCTTGCCGGCACCTGAGCGGCGTGCGCATGAAAAAGGGGCGCCGCAGCGCCCCTGGTTCCATCCGCCCGCGTCAGGTCACTGCCCGGCGAACTTGTAGTCGGTCTTGGCGGCCTTGCGCATGTCGTCCTGGAACTTCTGCAGCTTGATCTGCGCCAAGCGTTGCTGGATCTGGCCCTTCACGCCTTCGAAGTCGGGGAACTGCGCCTCCCGGGTGTCTTCCAGCTTGATGATGTGCCAGCCGAACTGGGTCTTCACCGGCGTCTCGGTCATCTCGCCCTTCTTCAGCTTGGTCATGGCCTGGCCGAACTCGGGCACGTAGTTCTCCGACTTGGCAAAGTCCAGGTCGCCGCCGTTCTCGCCGGAGCCCGGGTCCTTGCTCTTGGCCTTGGCCAGGTCCTCGAACTTGGCGCCGCCCTTGATCTGGGCGATCAAGGCCTTGGCTTCCTCCTCGGCTTCCACCAGGATATGGCGGGCGCGGTACTCGGTGCCGGTGCTCTGGGCCTTGAACTTGTCGTACTCGGCCTTGGCTTCGGCGTCGGTCACCGGGTTCTTGCGCTTGAAGTCCTCGAACAGCTCGCGGATCAGGATGCTCTCGCGCGCCAGTTCCATCTGCGCCTTGTAGTCGGCTTGCTGGGCGATGCCGCGCTTGGCCGCCTCTTGCGCAAAGATCTCGCGGCGCACCACCTCGTCCTTGGCCATGCCCTGCATCTCGGGCGTGACCTGCTGGCCGGCGCGCTGGGCCTGGGTCAGCAGCGTGTCCACACGCGCCTTGGGCACGGCCTTGCCGTTGACGATGGCGATGTTCTGCGCCTGTGCCGCCAGGGGCGACAGCAAGGCAATGGCCAGGGCGGCGGCCGACAGCGGGGCGGCGAGGGACAAGCGGGTCATGGGCAGGGCTTTCAGGGGGACGGGAGTGGCGCACCACGGGGTGGCCGGTGGGGGCTGCTCAGCCCGGGCGGAAGGCCGCCCGGCGGCGCCGGATCAGGACGGTGTGGCAACCTCGGCGGGGCTGCGCGCCTCGATCGCCAAGGCATGCACACCCTGGGGGATCACATCGCGCAGGGCATCATACACAAGGCGATGTCGCGCCACCCGGGCCAGGCCGGCCAGTTGCGCGCTGACGATCTTCACCCGGAAGTGCGAGCCTTCGCCCGCGCCAGCATGGCCCGCGTGCAGGTGGCTTTCATTGATGACTTCCAGGTGCTGCAGTGGCGCCAGGGCCGCGCGCAGCACGCTGTCGATCTGGGCTGCGGAGATGCCGCTCATGGTTTGTCCTTCTTCGCCAGATCTTCTTCAGGCAAGTGCTTGCTGATGTAGAGCCCCTGGCCCAGGGTGAACAGCAGCATCAGGCCAATGCCGCCAAAGAGCTTGAAATTGACCCAGGTGTCGGTCGAGAAATTGAACGCCACCCATAGGTTGAGCACGCCCATCGCCGCGAAGAAGGCCACCCAGGCCAGGCTGAGCCGGGCCCAGACAGGCTCAGGAAGTTGCAACTGCTCGCCGAGCATCAGCTTGAGCAGGTTGCGGCGCAGCAGGAACTGGCTGACCAGAAAGCTCAGGCCCATCGCCCAGTACAGGCCGGTGGGCTTCCACTTGATGAAGGTCTCGCTGTGCAGCCACACGGTCAGGCCGCCCAGCACGGTGACCAGCGCCAGGCTGACCCACAGCATCATGTCCACCTTCTTGCCGCGGGCCTTGAGCCACACCACCTGGGCCAGCGTCGCGACCACCACCACCACGGTGGCCAGCAGCACTGGCGCTTCGCCCGTCCCCACCGCGCCACCCGCGACCATGAAGCCCAGGTGCTCGGTGGCGAAGGCGGCTGCCCAGTCCTTGTGGCCTTCGGCGTACTTGAAGGCGCCGAAGAACAGCAGGATGGGCAGGAAGTCGAACAGCAATTTCATGGCAGCGGCAGTGTAATGACCCGCTGTTGCCAGCTTGTGTCCCCGGGGCGCACCCGGCCGCCGGTTCAAGCCTTCGGCGTGAAATCGATGGCCGCCGAGTTGATGCAATAGCGCTCGCCGGTGGGCTCGGGCCCGTCGGGGAACACATGGCCCAGGTGGGTGCCGCACTGGGCGCAGCGCACCTCCACCCGCACCATGCCGTGGCTGGTGTCGGTGATGCGCTCGACGCGGCCTTCGCCCAGTTCCTGGGTCCAGCTCGGCCAGCCGCAGCCGGCGTCGAACTTGTGTTCACTTTCGAACAGCACCTGCCCGCAACCCACGCAGTGGTAGGCACCATTGGCCCAGTGGTCCCAGTACCGGCCGGTGAAGGGCCGCTCGGTGGCCGCCTTGCGGGCCACCTGGAACTGCATCGGATCGAGCTGGGCGCGCCACTCGGCCTCGGTCTTGCGCACCGGGTAGCGCGGGTCGTCCTGGGAGTGGGGATCGGGTTGGGAGGGGTTTCTTCCGAAGAGGGTCATGACGAGCAGGAGACTTCCAGGTGGTGGGCCCAGTCGGGCGGCAGGGCGGCATATGCCGCCGGGGCATCAGGGTGTTCGTCGAACGGCGTCTGCAGAACTTTCAGCAGGCGCTGCACCTCGCTGAAATCACCGGCGCGGGCAGCGGCGATCGCGGTTTCGGCCAGGTGGTTGCGCAGCACGAACTTCGGGTTCACCCGGTCCATGCGGGCGCGCCGCTCGGCATCCACGCTGGCCTCGGCCAGCAGCCGGCTGCGGTAGCGATGGGCCCAGGCTTCGAACGCGGCGCGGTCGATGAACCAGTCGCGCACGGTGGCGTTGTCGGCACCTTCGGCCGTGCTGAAGCGGCCGAGCGCGCGCCAGGTGATGGTGTGGTCGGCGCGGTCTTGCGCCATCAGGCGCAGCAGGTCGTCGGCCAGGTCAGCGTCGCCGTCCTGGGCGGTGGCCAGGCCCAGCTTGGCGCGGAACCGCGCCAGCATGGCTGCAGCGAATTCGGCCTTGAACGGCTCCATCGCGTCCTTCATGGCTGCCACCGCGGCTTCCTGGTCACCCGGCCTCAGTGGCAGCAGGCCATGGGCCAGCGCATGCAGGTTCCAGAAGGCCACGCTGGGCTGGCGGGCAAAGGCATAGCGGCCTTGGCTGTCGGTGTGGTTGCAGATGTGCATCGGGTCGAAGGCGTCGAGGAAGCCGAACGGCCCATAGTCGATCGTCAACCCCAGGATCGACATGTTGTCGGTGTTCATCACCCCGTGGCAGAAGCCCACCGCCTGCCAGTCGGCCAGCAGGCGCGCGGTGCGCAGGCTCACCGCCGTCAGCAGCGCCAGCAGCGGGTCGGGCGCGGCGCGGCAGTCAGGGTAGAAGTTGTCGATCACCGCGTCGACCAGGGCCCGCAGGGCGTCTGCGTCTTGCGCGGTGTGGGCGAAGTGTTCGAAATGGCCGAAGCGGATGAAGCTCGGTGCCGCCCGTGCCACCACGGCGGCGGTTTCTACCGTCTCACGCCGCACTGGCGCCGGGCTGCCGATGACCGACAGCGCCCGGGTGGTGGGGATACCCAGCGCGTGCATGGCCTCGGAGCAGAGGAACTCGCGGATCGATGAGCGCAACACGGCGCGGCCGTCGCCCATGCGGCTGTAGGGCGTGAGGCCGGCACCCTTGAGCTGCAGTTCCACCGTGCCGGCGGGGGTGTCGATCTCACCCAGCTGCAGCGCGCGGCCGTCGCCCAGTTGCCCGGCCCAGTGGCCGAACTGGTGGCCGCTGTAGACGCTGGCCAGCAGGTCGCCCTGGGGCGGCAGCGCATTGCCAGCCAGCAGTTGCAGCGCGCCGTCACTGGCCAGCCAGTCGCCCAGGCCCAATTCGGCGGCCAGTGCTTCACTGCAGCCCACCCAGTGCACCGCTGGCAGCGGCGTGGGCGCCATCAGCGTGCCGAAAGCCGGGCCCAGGGCACGCAGCAGCGGGGCAGGGCGCCACCGGGGGCCGGCAACGGCCTGGTGGGCCAACGGGTCAGGTGCGTTCATCCGGCAATTGTCGGCGGCTGGCGGTCGGCTGGCCACGTCTGGCCGGGAATCACCCCAACCAGGGCGCGGCGGCAGCCGCCACAATGCCGCGGTTTGCGACCCCGTCGCCCGATCCCCGCCTGAAAGAGGACCCTCCATGTTCGGCCAGATGCAAGACCATCCGCTGTTGATTTCCACCTTGATCGACCACGCCGCCAAGAACCACCCCGAGGGCGAGATCGTCTCGCGCCGGGTCGAAGGCGACCTGCACCGCTCCAACTACGGCCAGGTGGCCCAGCGCAGCAAGCAGGTGGCCGGTGCGCTGGACCGCCTGGGTCTGGCCTTCAGCGACCGCGTGGCCACGCTGGCGTGGAACGGTTACCGACATCTTGAGCTGTACTTCGGCATCACCGGCAGCGGCCGGGTGGTGCACACCATCAACCCGCGTCTGCTGCCCGACCAGATCGCCTGGATCGCCAACCATGCTGAAGACCAGGTGCTGTGCTTCGACATGACCTTCCTGCCCATCGTCAAGGGCATCTGGCAGCACTGCACCACCGTGCGCCAGTGGGTGGCCCTGTGTGATGCTGACAAGCTGCCGGCCGACACCGGCATCCCCAACTTGGTGGCCTATGAGGCTTGGATCGGCTCTGAATCCATCGACTACACCTGGCCCAGCTTCGACGAGCGCAGCGCCGCCGCCCTGTGCTACACCAGCGGCACCACCGGCAACCCCAAGGGTGCCCTGTACAGCCACCGCAGCACCCTGCTGCACGCCTATGCCGGCGCATTGCCCGACGCGCTGAACCTGTCGTCGCGCGACAGCATCCTGCCGGTGGTGCCGATGTTCCACGTCAATGCCTGGGGCCTGCCCTATAGCGCGGCGATGACCGGTGCCAAGCTGGTGTTCCCGGGCGGTGCGCTCGACGGCAAGTCGGTCTACGACCTGATCGAGTCCGAAGGCGTGACCATGGCTGCCGGCGTGCCCACGGTGTGGCTGGGCCTGCTGAACCACACGGCCCAGCATGGCTTGAAGTTCAGCTCCATGCGGCGCACGGTGATCGGCGGCTCGGCCTGCCCGCCGGCCATGATCAAGAGCTTCCGCGACGACTACGGCGTGACGGTGCTGCATGCGTGGGGCATGACCGAGATGAGTCCGCTGGGCACGGTGTGCACCCTCAAGCCGCACCAGGCCAAGCTGGCTCCGGAGGCGCAGCTGGCGTTGATGGCCAAGCAGGGCCGCGCCATCTACGGCGTGGACATGAAGATCGTCGACGCCGATGGCAACGAACTGCCCTGGGACGGCCAGCAGAGCGGCGACCTGCTGGTGCGCGGGCCGTGGATCATCAGCAGCTACTTCAAGGGCGAGGGCGGTAACCCGCTGGTGGCCGGCGGCTGGTTCCCCACCGGCGACGTGGCCAGCATCGATGCCGACGGCTTCCTGCAGATCACCGACCGCAGCAAGGACGTGATCAAGTCGGGCGGCGAGTGGATCAGCTCCATCGACGTGGAAAACATCGCCATGGCCCACCCGGCCGTGGCCATGGCCGCCTGCATCGCCGTGCCGCACCCTAAGTGGGACGAGCGGCCGCTGCTGGTGGTGATGAAGAAGCCCGGCGCCACCGCCACGGCGGCCGACATCCTGGCGCACTTCGACGGCAAGATCGCCAAGTGGCAGATCCCCGATGACGTGGTGTTCGTCGACGGCATCCCGCTGGGCGCCACCGGCAAGATGCAGAAGAACAAGCTGCGCGAGCAGTTCAAGGGACACGCGTTGCCCTCGGCTTGATGGCGGACGGGTAAACCCGTACTTGCCAGGCTGCGACGCCGTCTTGTCGCAGCAGGGACAGGCCCGCCAGCAGGCCGATTTCTAGAATCGAACGACCGTGCTTTTCTGGGGGGCAGTGCTGTTCAAGCACCGCCCGACTGCACCACCTCTCCGCACCGAAAGGCTTCCATGAGCGCCACCTACCAGGTCACCGACGGCATCGCCGTGATCACGATGAACTACCCGCCGGTCAACGGCCTGGGCTTTGCCAACCGCGTGGGCATTGCCGACGGGCTGGGCAAGGCGGCTGCGGATCCGGACGTCAAGGCCATCGTGCTGACCGGCGCGGGCCGTGCGTTCTCAGCCGGTGCCGACATCACCGAACTGGACGGCCCCAAGGCCCTGGCCGAGCCCAACCTGATGACGCTGATCAGGATGGTCGAGACCAGCGCCAAGCCGGTGGTGGCTGCGATCCACAGCATCTGCATGGGCGGCGGGCTGGAACTGGCGCTGAGCTGCCAATACCGCGTGGCATCGCCCGGCGCGCAGATCGGCCTGCCCGAGGTGAAGATCGGTGTCATCCCCGGTGCCGGCGGCACGCAGCGGCTGCCGCGGGTGCTGGGGGTCGAGACCGCGATGAACATGATCGTCACCGGCGAGCCGGTCAAGAGCGAACTGCTGGCCAGCCTGCCGGGCCAGAAGCTGATCGACCAGATGGTCGACGGCGACCTGCTGGCGGGCGCGATGACCTTTGCGCAGGGCATCGCCGACGTCCGGCCCATGCCCAGCGTGCGCGACCTGAAGGTCAAGCACCCCAACCCCGATGCCTACGTGCAGTTCGTGCGCAACATGGTCAAGGGCATGAGCAAGAACTTCCCGGCGCCGATGGCCTGCGTGGAAGCCGTGGCCGCGTCGCTGAAGGCGCGCACGCTGGACGAAGGCATCGCCGATGAGCTGCGCATCTTCAAGGGCATCCTGCTGTCCCCCGAGGCCAAGGCCCTGCGCCATGCCTTCTTCGGCGAGCGCGCCGCCAGCAAGATCCCCGACGTGCCCGACAGCACGCCGCAGCGCGCCATCCACACCGTGGGCGTGATCGGTGCCGGCACCATGGGCGGCGGCATCACGATGAACTTCCTGAATGCCGGCGTGCCGGTGACGATGCTGGAGATGAAGCAGGACGCGCTGGACCGCGGCGTCGCCACCATCCGCAAGAACTACGAGGCCCAGGTCAAGAAGGGCAAGCTCAAGCAGGACAAGTACGAGCAGCGCATGGCGCTGCTGACCACCACGCTGAGCTACGACAGCCTGAAGGATGCCGACCTGATCATCGAGGCGGTGTTCGAGGAGATCGGTGTCAAGGAGACCGTGTTCAAGACGCTGGATGCCATCGCCAAGCCCGGCGCCATCCTGGCCAGCAACACCAGCACACTCGACGTCAACAAGATCGCCCACTTCACCCAGCGCCCGCAAGATGTCGTGGGCATGCACTTCTTCAGCCCCGCCAACGTGATGCGGCTGCTGGAAGTGGTGCGTGGCGCCGACACCGCCAAGGACGTGCTGGCCACGGTGATGACGGTGGCCAAGAAGATCAAGAAGACGGCGGTGGTGTCGGGCGTGTGCGACGGCTTCATCGGCAACCGCATGATCGAGCAGTACAGCCGCCAGGCCGGCTTCCTGCTGGACGAAGGCTGCACGCCCAGCCAGGTGGACAAGGCCGTCGAGAAGTTCGGCTTCGCGATGGGCCCGTTCCGCATGGGCGACCTGGCCGGCAACGACATCGGCTGGGCCATCCGCAAGCGCCGCGCGGTGGAGTACGCCAACCTCAAGTACAGCAAGACGGCCGACCTGCTGTGCGAACTGGGCCGCTTCGGCCAGAAGACGCAGGCCGGTTGGTACGACTACCAAGCCGGCAAGCGCGATGCGATTCCCAGCGCCGTGGTCGAGCAGATGGTGGTTGACCACCGCAAGGAACTGGGCATCACCGCGCGCAAGATCAGCGACGAGGAGATCGTGCAGCGCCTGGTCTATGCCCTGGTCAACGAGGCCGCCCACATCCTGGAAGAGGGCATCGCCAACAAGGCCAGCGACATCGACATGATCTACCTGACCGGCTACGGCTTCCCGCTGTTCCGCGGCGGGCCGCTGTGCTATGCCGACACCGTGGGCCTGTACAACGTGGTGCTGACGATGAACCGCTTTGCCCAGAACCCGCTGGACGACGGCGCCTTCTGGACCCCGGCGCCGCTGCTGGCGAAGCTGGCGGCCGACGGCAAGTCGTTCACCTGATCGCCCACGCAACGAGGAGACCCCCATGAACGCCAGAGCCACCTTCAGCAGCATGGAACTGAGCACCGCCGATGACTGGAAGGCCATCGGCGCCGAGTTCCCCGCCACCGCCCGCACGCTGCCCGACCGCATCCTGGGCCACCTGAAGCTGCTGGACGGCGACATGGGCGGCTTCCCCGTCGACCGCTACCAGCATTCGCTGCAGACCGCCACCCGGGCGCTGAAGGACGGCAAGGACGAGGAGTACGTGGTCTGCGCGCTGCTGCACGACATCGGCGACACGCTGGGCTGCTACAACCACTTCGACATCGCTGCGGCCATCCTCAAGCCGTTCGTCAGCGACGCCAACCTGTGGATGGTGCAGCACCACGGCATCTTCCAGGGCTACTACTTCTTCCACCACATCGGGCTGGACCGCAACATGCGCGACCAGTTCGCCGGCCACCCGCACTTCGAGCGCACGGCGGAGTTCTGTGCGCTCTACGACAACCCGGCCTTCGACCCGAAGGGCGAGACGCTGCCGATCAGCGAGTTCGAGCCGATGGTGCGCCGCGTGTTCAGCACGGTGAAGACCAGCGTCTACATGAACTCCAGCACCGTGGCCGGCGCCACGGCCTGACTCCCCATCCACCGCACACCCGCCCCACCAGGAGCCACCCCATGACCGATGCCGTCATCGTTTCCACCGCCCGCACCCCGCTTGCCAAGAGCTGGAAGGGCGCCTTCAACATGACCCACGGCGCCACGCTGGGCGGCCATGCCATCGCCCACGCGGTGCAGCGTGCCGGCATCGACGGCGGCGAGGTCGACGACGTGCTGATGGGCTGCGCCAACCCCGAGGGCGCCACCGGCATGAACATCGCCCGCCAGGCCCTGTTGCGCGCCGGCCTGCCGATCACGGTGAGCGGCGCCACCGTCAACCGCTTCTGCAGCAGCGGCCTGCAGACGATTGCGATGGCCTCGCAGCGCATCATCGCCGGCGAGGGCGACGTGTACGTGGCCGGCGGCGTGGAGAGCATCTCCTGCGTGCAGCAGGAAATGAACACCCACATGATGACCGACCCGGCGCTGCTGAAGATGAAGCCGGAGATCTACTGGAACATGCTGCAGACCGCCGAGATGGTGGCCAAGCGTTACAACATGCCGAAAGAGCGCATGGACCGCTACGGCGCCGAAAGCCAGCAGAAGGCCTGCGCTGCCCGCGATGCCGGCCTGTTCGACGCCGAGATCGCGGCGATCACCGTCACCGCCGGCGTGGCCGACGCCGTGATGGGCCTGCGCAGCAAGGAAGTCACCGTCAGCCATGATGAAGGACTGCGCCCCGGCACCACCTACGAAGGCATCGTCGGCGTGCGCTCGGCCGTGCCCGGCGGCGTGGTGACGGCCGGCAACGCCAGCCAGTTCAGTGACGGCGCGGGCGCCTGCGTGATCGTCAGCGACACCTATGCCCAGCAGAAGAACCTGAAGCCGCTGGGCCGCTTCCTGGGCTTTGCGGTGGCCGGCTGTGAGCCCGACGAGATGGGCATTGGCCCGGTGTTTGCCGTGCCCAAGGTGCTCAAGCGCCTGGGCCTGAAGGTCGAAGACATCGACCTGTGGGAGCTGAACGAGGCCTTCGCGGTGCAGGTGCTCTACAGCGCCGACCGCATCGGCATCCCGATGGACCGGCTCAACGTCAACGGCGGCGCCATCGCGGTGGGCCACCCCTACGGCATGAGCGGGCAGCGTCTGACCGGTCATGCGCTGATCGAAGGCAAGCGCCGCGGCGCCAAGAAGGTGTGCGTGACGATGTGCATCGGCGGCGGCATGGGCGCGGCCGGCATCTTCGAAGTGCTCTGATCCGCACGGCCATGCTGCGCACGCCCGACAGCCGCTTCGCCGACCTGCCTGGGTGGCCGTACCCGCCGCAATATGCCCACCCGCTGGGGGCGGACGGCCCGCGCATGGCCTATGTGGACGTCGGCCCGCGCGCCGCGCCCGTCACCGCGCTGTGCCTGCACGGCAACCCGGCCTGGGGCTACCTGTACCGTCACATGCTGCCGATGTTCACCGCCGCCGGCCTGCGGGTGGTGGTGCCTGATCTGATCGGCTTCGGCCGGTCGGACAAGCCCGAAGACGCCGGCTGGCACCAGTTCGACACCCACCGCCAGAGCCTGCTGACCTTCATCGACCAGTTGGACCTGCGCAATGTGATGCTGGTCTGCCAGGACTGGGGCGGCATCTTCGGCCTGACCCTGCCGATGGCGGCGCCGCAGCGCTTCGCCCGTCTGCTGGTGATGAACACCACGCTGGCCACCGGCGAGACGAGCGACGGCTTCAAGGCCTGGCGCGATTACAGCAACAGCCAGCCCGATTTGGCGGTGGGCAAGCTGCTCAAGCGCGGCAAGCGCGAGTTGCCCGACGCCGAGGCGGCGGGTTATGACGCACCGTTCCCTGACGCGTCTTACAAAGCTGCGCTGCGGGCCTTTCCCAACCTGGTGCCCGAGGGGCGTGGACGCGCCGGGCGCCGCCACCAGCCGCGCCGCCCAGGCCTTCTGGCAGCGCGACTGGCAGGGCCAGAGCTTCATGGCCGTCGGTGCGTTGGACCCTGTGCTGGGCCCGCCGACCATGGAGGCCTTGCGCGCCCACATCCGCGGCTGCCCGCCGCCGATGGTGGTGGCCGAAGGCGGCCACTTCGTGCAGGAGTGGGGCGGTCCGATCGCCACTGCCGCACTGACGCATTTCGGCCTGTCTGCTGCCTGAGCTGATGCGGCGCCTGCCGCATCACGCCAACACTTTCCACCCATTGCCATGCGCCACACCGTCGACTTCCTGCTCACCGATTGGCTGCGGATCACCACGCTGACCGACCGCCCGCGCTTTGCCGATCATTCGGCCGAGACTTTCAGCCAGGTGCTGGACACCTGCGAGAAGATCGCCCGCGACAAGTTCGCGCCGTTCAACCGGCTGGTCGACACCGAAGAGCCGCGGTTCGATGGCGAGAAGGTCATCCTGCCGCAGGCCACGCAAGATGCGTGGGATGCCTATGCCGCCTCGGGCCTGCTGAGCGCTGCGCAGGACTACGACATCGGTGGCATGCAGCTGCCCTACACGGTCGAGTTGGCAGCCAATGCCTTCTTCAGCAAGGCCTCGGTCAGTATCAACGCCAGCATGCTGAGCGTGGGCAATGCCAACCTGCTGATGGTGCACGGCACGCCGCTGCAGCGGCAGGTGTTCGCGCTCAACGAGTTCTCGGGCCGCTGGTCGGGCACGATGTGCCTGTCCGAGCCGCAGGCCGGCAGCAGCCTGAGCGACGTGGCGACCCGGGCCGTGCCCGATGGCCCGGGCAGCGAGAGTGATCCGCTGGGCCCGCGCTACCGCCTCAAGGGCAACAAGATGTGGATCTCGGCCGGCGAGCATGAACTGACCGAGAACATCATCCACCTGGTGCTGGCCAAGATCCCCGGGCCGGACGGCAAGACCATGCCCGGCACCAAGGGCATCTCGCTGTTCATCGTGCCCAAGAAATTGGTCGACACCGACGCCCAGCTCACCGGCGAGCGCAACGACGTGGCTCTGGCTGGCCTGAACCACAAGTGCGGCTGGCGCGGCACCACCAACACCCTGCTGAACTTCGGCGAAGGCAAGTTCATGCCCAGCGGCCAGGCGGGGGCCATCGGCTACCTGGTCGGCAAGCCGGGCGAGGGCCTGCGCTGCATGTTCCACATGATGAACGAGGCCCGCATCGGCGTGGGCATGGCCGCCACCATGCTGGGCATGGCCGGCTACGAGGCCAGCCTGGATTACGCCCGCCAGCGGCCGCAGGGGCGCCCGTCCGGGCCCGGCGGGAAAGATGCAAACGCGCCCCAGGTGCCCATCATCCAGCACGCGGATGTGAAGCGCATGCTGCTGGCACAGAAGGCGTATTCAGAAGGCGCGCTGGCGTTGGAGCTGTATTGCGCCCGCTTGGTCGACGAGCAGCACACCGGCGAACCCGTTGCCGCGAAGGACGCGGCCCTGCTGCTGGAGGTGCTGACGCCGATCGCCAAGAGCTGGCCCAGCGAATGGTGTCTGGAGGCCAACAGCCTGGCCATCCAGGTGCATGGCGGCGACGGCTACACCCGCGACTTTCCGGTCGAGCAGTACTGGCGCGACAACCGGCTGAACATGCTCCACGAAGGCACCCACGGCATCCAGGCCATGGACCTGCTGGGCCGCAAGGTGGTGATGGACGGCGGCGCGGGCCTGAAGCTGCTGGCCACCACCATCAACGCCACCATCGACCGCGCCGGCCAGGTGCCCGGTCTGGCCGAGCATGGCGCCACGCTGGCCGCGGCACTGCAGCGCCTGGGCGCGGCCACCAAGGCGGCCTGGTCCACTGGCAAGCCCGACGACGCGCTGGCCAATGCCACCCCCTATCTGCAGGCCTTCGGCCATGTGGTGCTGGCCTGGGTGTGGCTGGACGTGGCGCTGGCCGCGCAAGCGGCGTCCGACCACGCCACCCAGCCCGCCGACTTCATCCAGGGAAAGCTGCAGTGCTGCCGCTACTTCCATGCCTTCGAGCTGCCCAAGATCGACGCCTGGCTGTCGGTGGTGGCGGCGCGCCATCCGGTGTGCCGCGACATGCAGGATGCCTGGTTCTGAGGGCTCGCAGTTTGGGCGCATGCTTCGGGGATGAAACCCTCCACTGTCGAAGTCCTGGTCTGGGTGCTGATCTACGGCGGCCTGTTGCTGCTGTGCCTGGGACTGTTCGTGCAGCGTGCAGACGGCCCGCTGGGCTGGATGCTGGTCATCACCGGGGCGGCGCTGGCCGCGGCCGGTGCCGTGCTGATCTATCTGCGCTCGCGCATGGGGCCCTGAGCCCCTGCGTGCGCACCACCACCCACCGACAAGGAAGGAACGCTGCCATGGGCACCCCCATCCAACAACTGCTCGACCTGACCGGCCAGGTGGCCCTGGTCACCGGTGGCTCACGCGGGCTGGGCCTGCAGATGGCCGAAGCGCTGGGCGAGGCCGGCGCCAAGGTGATGCTCACCGCCCGCAAGCAGCATGAGCTGGAAGAAGGCTGCGCCCACCTGGCCGCGCGCGGCATCGACGCCCGCTGGATCGCCGCCGACGCCAGCAAGCCCGAAGAAGCGCGGCGCGTGGTGGCCGAGACGCTGGAGCGCCTGGGCCCCATCGACATCCTGGTCAACAACGCCGGCGCTGCTTGGGCCGCCCCGGCCGAAGACCACCCGCTGGACGGCTGGGACAAGCTGATGAACCTGAACGTGCGCAGCCTGCTGGTGTTTGCACAGGCGGTGGCCAAGGGCGGCATGATCGCCCGCCGCCAGGGCCGCATCATCAACATCGCCAGCATCGCCGGCCTGGGTGGCAACCCGCCGGGCATGGAGATGGTGGCCTACAACACCAGCAAGGGCGCGGTGGTCAACATGACCCGCGCGCTGGCGGCCGAGTGGGGCGAGCACCAGATCACCGTCAATGCCATCGCGCCGGGGTTCTTCCCCAGCAAGATGACGCACAGCACCATCGCCCGCCTGGGCGAGGCCGAGATGGCCGGCAAGGCACCGCTGCTGCGCCTGGGCGACGACGACGACCTGAAGGGCGCGGTGCTGCTATTTGCCAGCGCCGCGGGCAAGCACATCACCGGCCAGATCCTGGCGGTGGACGGCGGCGTCAGCTGCTACGTGCCGCAATGAGTGACGGCAAGCCCAACCGCCGCCAGCGCCACAAGGCGTCGCCGTTGCCGTTCCCGGTGGTGGTGCCGTTCGTCGAGAGCCTGGGCATCGAACTGCACGGCTACAGCGAAGGCCATGTCGAATTGCGCGTCGACCTGGACGAGGCCCACCTCAACGCCTGGGAAGTGGCCCACGGCGGCGTGCTGATGACGTTGATGGACGTGGGCATGGCCATGGCCGCCCGCAGCGCCACCGGCCATGGCGGCGGCGTGGCCACCATCGAGATGAAGAGCAGCTTCATGCGCCCCGCCCAGCACCAGCTGCGCGCGGTGGCCAAGCTGCTGCACAAGACCGCCACGCTCGCGTTCTGCGAGGCGTCGGTGTTCGACGATGAAGGCAAGCTGTGCGCCACGGCCACCGGCACCTTCAAGTACCTGCGTGGTCTGGTCAAGCGCCCGGCCACGAATCCCCTGACCACCCCATGGACCACCCCCCAGGAAGGCAACACGCCATGATGAACCAGCAGATCCACCTCGTCTCCCGCCCCACCGGCGAGCCCACCGCCGCCAACTTCCAGCTGGTGGAGGCGCCGGTGCCCGCCCAGGCCGACCTGAAGGACGGCCAGGTGCTGGTGAAGCACCACTACCTGAGCCTGGACCCGTACATGCGCGGCCGCATGAACGACGGCAAGAGCTACGCCCAGCCGCAGCTGCTCAACACCACCATGGGTGGCGGCACCGTGGGCGAGGTGGTGGCCAGCAAGAACCCCGGTTTCGCGGTCGGCGACACCGTCGTCGGCATGGGCGGCTGGCAGCTCTACAGCGTGATCGATGCCAGCCTGCCGGGCGTGCTGCGCAAGGTCGACAGCACGCATGTGCCGCTGTCGGCCTACCTGGGCGCGGTGGGCATGCCCGGCGTCACCGCCTGGGTGGGCCTGGTCACCATCATCGACCCCAAGCCGGGCGAGACGGTGGTGGTGTCGGCCGCCAGCGGCGCGGTGGGCAGCATGGTGGGCCAGTTGGCCAAGGCCCGCGGCGCGCGTGCAGTGGGCATTGCCGGCGGCCCTGAGAAGTGCGCCTACGTGGTCAATGAACTGGGCTTCGACGCCTGCATCGACCACCGTGCACACAGCGACTTCAAGTCGATGTCACAGGCACTGAAGGAAGCCTGCCCCAACGGCATCGACGGCAACTTCGAGAACGTGGGCGGCATGATCCTGGACGCCGTGATGATGCGGTCCAACGCCTTCAGCCGCGTGGCCATGTGCGGCATGATCAGCGGCTACAACGGCGAGCCGATCCCGCTGGCTGCGCCGCAGCTGATCCTGGTGAACCGCATGAAGGTGCAGGGCTTCATCGTCAGCGAGCACATGCCCCACTGGCCGGCTGCGCTGGCCGAGCTGGGCCAGGGCATCGCCACCGGCAAGTACAAGCACCGCGAGACCATCGCCAATGGTTTGGCCGCTGCGCCCGAGGCCTTCATGGGCCTGTTGAAGGGCAAGAACTTCGGCAAGCAGCTGGTCAAGCTGGTGTGAGCCAGGCGCCGTCGCTCGTCTGGCGCTGGCAGCGGTTTGCCGGCCTGGGCGTGGACGGCGTCTACGACCTGCTCGCCCTGCGGGCGGCTGTGTTCGTCGTCGAGCAGGCCTGCGCTTACCTCGATCCCGACGGCCTGGACCGCCACAGTTGGCACTTGCTGGGCCATGACGACGCCGGTGCGCTGCGCGCCTGCCTGCGGGTGGTCGACCCCGGCCACAAGTACGCCGAGCCCTCCATGGGCCGGGTGGTGCTGGACCAGGCCCTGCGCGGCAGCGGCCTGGCCGACGCCCTGGTGGCCGAGGGCCTGCGCCGCTGCGACGCCGCCTGGCCCGGCCAGGCCAACCGCATCAGCGCCCAGGCCCACCTGCAGCGCTTCTATGCCCGCCACGGCTACCAGCCGGTGGGCGATGTCTACAGCGAAGACGACATCCCGCACATCCAGATGCTGCGCGCCGCGCCCTGACACCTTCTTCCGGAGCCCCCATGCCCGAGCTGATCCTGCACCACTACACGATGTCGCCCTTCGCCGAGAAGGTGCGCCTGATCCTGGGCCACAAGGGCCTGGCCTGGCGGTCGGTGCACATCCCGCCGGTGATGCCCAAGCCCGATGTCACCGCCCTGACCGGCGGCTACCGCAAGACGCCGGTGCTGCAGATCGGCGCCGACATCTACTGCGACACCGCGCTGATCGCCCGCGTGCTGGACGACCTGCAGCCCGCGCCCACGCTCTACCCGGCGCAGGCGCCGCTGGCCGTGCTGCTGGCGCAGTGGGCCGATGCCACGCTGTTCCAGGCCGCCGTGGTGTGGGCCATGCAGCCGGGCGGCATCCAGGCCATCCTGGGCAACCCCAGCGCCGATGCGCTGAAGACCTTTGCCACCGACCGCGCCGCCATGCGCGGCAGCGCGCCGCGGCTGACGCTGGCCGATGGCACGGTGCAGTTGCGGGCCCACCTGGCCGCGCTGGATGCCCAGCTGGCAGCCTGCGGGCCCTGGCTGTTCGGTGCCGTGCCGACCATCGCCGACTTCTCGGTGGGTCACTGCCTGTGGTTCATCCGCCTGGCCCAGCCGGTGGCGCACCTGCTGGCCGAGTTTGCGGCCGTCAGCGCCTGGCTGGAGCGGCTACTGGCCATCGGTCACGGCAGCCACACGACGCTGGACTCGGGCGAGGCGGTGGCCATCGCGGCGGCGGCTGGTGCGCAGGCACCGGTGGCGGTGCAGCCCGGCCTGGGCTTCGATGCCGGCCAGGCCGTCACCGTGTTCGCCACCGACTACGGCGCCGACCCGGTGGCCGGCACGCTGGTGGGGCTGACGCCGACGTCCGTCACCCTGCGCCGCAGCGATGCGCGCGCCGGCACGGTGCAGGTGCACTTTCCGCGCTTCGGCTTCCAGATCAAGAAAGACGCCGCGGCCTGACGGGCCGGCAGCGGCGCCGTCATCCTGGCGGCAGCGGCTGGGCCGGCGCGGCTGCACGGCCAGCCCATGGCCAGCTGCGCAGCGCATCGGCCGGGTAGCCGCGGTCCACGTCCAGGCCGGTGACCTGCCAGGCCAGCGGCCGCGGTCTGCCCGGCAGGGCGCTGCCGCCCGCCGTCGCAAAGCGCAGCGGCCACACCACGCTGTGCAGCCGGCGATGCCCGGCCAGGTCGACCGTGGCGGTGGCCGCGTGGTCCAGCCCGGACAGCGACACCTGCAGCCGCCGCAGCCGGAGCTGGTCGCGGTCGATGAACAGCGACAGGCGATCGGCCACCATCCCGCCCAGGCCCGGGGCCAGCGGCAGGTGCAGATGGTCGCAGCGCCGGCCGTCCAGCGTCACCGGCTCGGCCCAGGTCACCGCACCGTCGAAGTCGGCCAGCGCCATCGGTCCCAGCAGCAGCAGGCGGTGAAGCGCGGCCGCCAGCGGCGTGGCACCGGGGTCGGGCGTGTCGGCATGCAGCGCCGCGCCGCCGGTGGTGGGCAGCAGCCGCAGTTGCGCCGGGCCGCCAGGCTGCAGACCACGGGCTGCCGGCCAGGGCAGGTGGTCGAAGCCCAGGTTGACATCGCGCAGCCGCTGCCAGGCCGCCAGGCCGTGGGCGTCGGCCGCCTCGCGCAGCCGTGCCCGGGCGCTGGCAGACCCCGGGCCGGCGGGCACCTCGGGCCAGGTGCTGGCGCAGCCGGCCAGCGCCAGCAGCGGCGCCAGCGGCAGCACCAGCGCCTGGCCCAGCAGGCGGCGGCGCATCAGGGTGGGGCGGGGTGGGGTGGTGGTCATGGTGGAGTGGCGGTCGGGTGCCGGCATCCATTCTGCGGCCGGCGCCCGACCCGGTTTTTGACGCAACCCCGCTTGGGCGCAGGATGCCTCCGGGCGCCGCCCACCCCTGTGGCACACTCGCCCGCTTTGCCGAGGGAGGCCCGCACCGGGCCGGACGATTTGGACAAGATTCTTCTGCAGATCGCGGCCGAGCTGAAGGTTGCCCCGCGCCAGGTCAAGACCGCTGTGGACCTGCTGGACGGTGGCGCCACCGTCCCCTTCATCGCCCGCTACCGGAAAGAGGCCACCGAGGGCCTGGACGACATCCAGCTGCGTGAACTGGAAGCCCGCCTGGCCTACCTGCGCGAACTGGAAGACCGGCGTGCCGCGGTGCTCAAGAGCATCGACGAGCAGGGCAAGCTCACCCCTGAGCTGCGTGCCGCCATCGACGCCGCGCCCACCAAGCAGGAACTGGAAGACCTGTACCTGCCGTACAAACAACGGCGCCGCACCAAGGGCTTGATCGCCCGCGAGGCCGGCCTGGAGCCGCTGGCCGACCGGCTGTTTGCCGACCCCACGCTGGACCCGCACACCGAGGCCGCCGCCTTCCTGAACCCGGACGCCGGCTTTGCCGACAGCTTTGCGGTGTTGGACGGTGTGCGCGACCTGCTCAGCGAGCGCTGGGCCGACGACGCCGCGCTGGTGGGCCCGCTGCGTGAATGGCTGTGGGCCGACGGCCTGCTGCGCAGCAAGCTGGCCGACGGCAAGGACCCCACGCAGCCCGACCACGCCAAGTTCCGCGACTACTTCGACTACGACGAGCCGATCCGCACCGTGCCCAGCCACCGGGCGCTGGCGGTGTTCCGTGGCCGCACGCTGGAGATCCTGGACGCGAAGCTGGTGATCGACGAGGCCCCAGCCGTGCCCGGTCAACTGGGGCTGGCCGAAGGCCGCATCGCCCTGCACCTGGGCTGGCGCCATGCCAAGCGGCCCTGCGACGACCTGATCCGCAAGACCGTGGCCTGGACCTGGAAGGTCAAGCTGAGCCTCAGCCTGGAGCGCGACCTGTTCACCCGCCTGCGTGAAGCCGCCGAGGCCACCGCGATCAAGGTGTTTGCCGAGAACCTGCGTGATCTGCTGCTGGCCGCGCCGGCCGGCAAGCGGGTGGTGATGGGCCTGGACCCGGGCATCCGCACCGGTGTGAAGGTGGCCGTGGTCAGCGACACCGGCAAGGTGCTGGCCACCCACACCGTCTACCCGCACGAGCCGCGCAACGATTGGGACGGCAGCCTGCATGCCCTGGGCAAGCTGGTGGCGCAGCATGGCGTCAACCTGATCGCCATCGGCAACGGCACGGCCAGCCGCGAGACCGACAAGCTGGCCGGCGACCTGATCAAGCGCGTGCAAGCCGCCGCAGCAGACTTCAAGATCGACAAGGTGGTGGTCAGCGAGGCCGGCGCCTCGGTCTACTCGGCCAGTGAATTCGCCAGCAAGGAACTGCCCGACCTGGACGTGAGCCTGCGCGGCGCGGTGTCCATCGCCCGCCGCCTGCAGGACCCGCTGGCCGAGCTGGTGAAGATCGACCCCAAGAGCATCGGCGTGGGCCAGTACCAGCATGACGTGAACCAGGGCGAGCTGGCGCGCATGCTCGACACCGTGGTGGAAGACTGTGTCAACAAGGTGGGCGTCGATCTGAACACCGCGTCTGCCCCGCTGCTGGCGCAGGTGGCGGGGCTGTCGCCGGCGGTGGCCGCGTCCATCGTGCGCTGGCGTGACGCCAATGGCGCCTTCCGCCACCGCCAGCAGTTGCTGGATGTGGCCGGCCTGGGGCCCAAGACCTTCGAGCAGGCCGCGGGCTTCCTGCGCATCCGCGACGGCGACAACCCGCTGGACCAGACCGGCGTGCACCCCGAGACCTACCCGGTGGTGCAGCGCTTGATGGACAAGCTGCAGCGCCCGATCACCGAGGTCATGGGCCGCAGCGACGTGCTCCGCACGCTACTTGCCAAACACCCGCCTGAAGCCTTTGCCGACGAACGATTCGGCGCCATCACGGTCAAGGACATCTTCACCGAGCTGGAGAAACCCGGCCGCGACCCGCGCCCCGACTTCAAGGTGGCCAGGCTGGCCGATGGCATCGAGCGCATCCAGGACCTGAAGGAAGGCATGACGCTGGAGGGCACAGTCAGCAACGTGGCCCAGTTCGGCGCCTTCGTCGACCTGGGCGTGCACCAGGATGGGCTGGTGCATGTCAGCCAGCTGGCGCACAAGTTCGTCAACGACGCGCGTGAGGTGGTCAAGACCGGCGACATCGTCACGGTGAAGGTGCTGGAAGTGGACCTGGCGCGTGGCCGGATCTCGCTGACGATGAAACTGGATGCACCGGCTGGCAAGGGCGCCGGCAAAGGCGACAACGCCTACCGCCCCGCTGCGCGTGACGAGCGTGCAGGACGCGGCGGTGCCCGCCCCCAGCAGCAGCCGCAGCCGGCGGCTGGCAGCGCCATGGCCGCGGCCTTCGCCAAGCTGCAGACGCGGCGCTGAGCTGGCGGCCCGATGCGCCACCGCCGCCATGCCCTGACGGCGCCGCTGTGGGCCGCAGCGCTGGGCATGGTCGGCCCGGCGCTGGGGCAGGGCGCGCAGCAGGTGGAGATCACTGCCCAGCCGCCAAGGGAGGGCGACCAGCGCCGTCGCGACCCGGTGGCCCGCACCATCGTCGGCCGCGACGAGTTGGAAAAGTACGGCGACATCGCGGTGACGGACGTGCTCAAACGCCAGCCGGGCGTCACCGTGCAGGGCGGCAGCCCGCGGCTGCGCGGCCTGGGCGGCAGTTACACCCTGCTGCTGGTCAATGGCGAGCCGGCGCCGCCGGGCTTCTCGCTCGACCAGCTGTCGCCCAGCCAGGTGGAGCGCATCGAGATCACCCGCGGCCCCAGCGCCGAGCACAGCGCGCAGGCGGTGGCCGGCACCATCAACATCATCCTGCGCGAGGCGCCGCGCACCCGCCAGCGTGAACTGGGCCTGCGCACCAGCTACCACGCAGTGCGGCCGGTGCTGGGTGGCAACTTCAGCTGGGGCGACCGCAGCGGCGCGCTGAGCTACACGCTGCCGGTGTCGGTGTACCAGTGGCGCGGCCAGGCTGACACCCTGAATGAACGCCTGGCGCCCGCAGCCGATGGGCTGGCGCAGCAACTGCGCATCACTGGTGGCGACCAGTTCTGGGGCGGTGGCTTCAACATCGGCCCACGTCTGACCTGGAAGCTGGGAGAGACCGACAGCCTCAGCTGGCAGTCATTCGCCATCCGCAACCAGTTCAACAACCGCGTGCATGCCGACACCACCGTGCTGCAGGGTACGCCACCCATCAGCGTGGCCGACCGCAGCCTGAGCGGCGGCCACTGGCAGACGCTGCGCAGCAGCCTGCAGTGGAACCACAAGGCCGCCAGCGGCCTGCGGCTGGAGCTGAAGACCGGCTTCCAGGCCAGCGGCAGCCGGTCGCATGGCCGCACCGATGGTGACGACGCCAGCGGCACGCCCACCCTGGTGCGCGAGACCGACGGCCACCACACCGAGCGCAGCGTCCATGCCAGCGGCAAGGCCAACCGCCCGTTCGGCGATGCCCACACCCTGGCCCTGGGCTGGGAACTGGAGCAGCGCCACCGCCGTGAGCGGCGCAGCATCGTGCAGAACGGCGTCGACCTGCTGCCCGGCGTGGAGGGCCTGCCCTTCGACGCCCGCATCACCCGCGGCGCGCTGTTCGCGCAGGACGAGTGGGAACTGGCGCCGCGCTGGTCCACGTCCATCGGCCTGCGCGCCGAGCAGATCAGCACCACCGCCAGCGGCCTGCGCGCACCGGTGGCGTCCAGCAGCCGGGTGGTCACGCCCGTCTGGCATGTCACCCACAAGCTCAGCACCACCGGCCGCGACCTGCTGCGCGCCAGCCTCACCCGCAGCTACAAAGTGCCTGAGCTCAACCAGCTCAGCAATCGGCCCAGCATCAACACGATGTACCCGGTGTCGGGCGGCAATGTGGAGATCAGCCCCGACAGTGTGGGCAACCCGGCGCTGCAGCCCGAGCTGGCCACCGGGCTGGACATCGCGTTCGAGCACTACCTGCCGGCTGGCGGCGTGCTCAGCATCGGCGGCTTCCATCGGCGCATCAGCGGGCTGATCCGCCAGCAGACCAGCTTGCAGACGGTGGCCTGGGCAGCGGTGCCACGCTGGGTGTCGATGCCGGTCAACCTGAGCGCGGCGCGCAGCACCGGCATCGAGTTGGAGCTGAAGGGCCGCGGCGATGAGCTGTGGGCCACCGCCGCCGCCAGCCAGCCGTGGCTGAAGGGCTTGAGCCTGCGCGCATCGGCCAGTCTCCACCGGTCTAGCGTCGACGGCATCCCCGGCCCCGACAACCGCCTGGTGCAGCAGCAGCCCTGGGCCGCGGCCACCGGCTTCGACCAGGTGCTGGGCCAGGTGCTGGGCGGCCCGCCGCTAACCGTGGGCGCCAGCCTGACGTGGGGCCCCAGGTACCGCACGCAGCAGACAGCCACCCAGGCCGTCACCGCCGCGGCCCAGCGCTCACTAGATGCCTACGCGCTGTGGGCCGTCGACCGCCAGACCACGCTGCGCCTGGGTGCCAACAACCTGCTGGCCGACAGCATCCGCAGCACCACCGAGTTGCAACCTGCCAGCGGCGGCCTGCAGACCGCACTGAATGACCGCGCCAACCGCCGCGGTTTCAACCTCGGCCTGTCGGTCAAGTTCTGAAGCCCACCGCAATGGCAGCCCGCCACCCCCGCGCCTTGCAGGTCTACGCCGGACCGCGTGCCTTGGCACACCTGCGTGACCAGGGGCTGAGGCCGGCCGACGTGCGGGTGGTGCCGGCTGCGGCCGGTGGTGCCAAGGGCCTGATCCTGAATCCGCTGGACCGCTTTCTCTTTGGCCACTGGATGGCTGGCAGCACACAGAAAGTGCACCTGCTGGGCGCGTCTGTCGGCGCCTGGCGCATGGCCTGCGCGATGCAGCCCGACCCGGATGCTGCGCTGGCGGAGTTTGCACAGGGTTACATCCACCAGCAGTTCAACGTGCCCGATGGCGTCTGGCCCAGTCCGGCCGAGGTGAGTCGGGTGTTCGCGGCGCTGCTGGCGCAGCAGTTTGGCGGGCGCGAGTCGACCTTGCTCGACCATGTGCGCTACCGGCTGCATGTGTTCACCAGCCGCGGCCATGGCGCGCTGCTGCGGCGCGAGGGCCGCTGGCGCACGCCGCTGGGCTATGCGGCAGCCTTCACCAGCAACCTGGTCCATCGCCAGGCCCTGGGCCGCTGGCTGCAGCGGGTGGTGTTCTCCGATGCGCGTGATCCGTTGCCGCTGCCCCTGGGCGACTTCCACAGCACCAGTGTGCCGCTGACGGCGGTCAATCTGGCGTTGTCCATGCAGGCCAGCGGCAGCATCCCGTTCGTGCTGCAGGCGGTGCACGACATCCCGGGCGGCCCGCCCGGCGCCTACTGGGATGGCGGCATCACCGACTACCACCTGCACCTGGACTACGCGGCCATGGACGATGGCCTGGTGCTGTACCCGCACTTCCAGCGCCATCTGGTGCCCGGCTGGCTGGACAAGGGCCTGAAGCGCCGCCATGGCGCATCGCCCAGGCTCGACAACGTGGTGGTGCTGGCGCCACGCGCCGAGTGGATCGCCACGTTGCCCAACGCCAAGCTGCCCGACCGGCAGGACTTCAAGACCTGGCGCCATGACCGCCCTGGCCGCATCGCCGCCTGGACGGCCGCCGTGGCCGCTGCGCAGCAACTGGCCGACGAAGCTGCCGACTGGCTGGCCACGCCCACGCAAGATGCGTTGCCGCTGTAGCTGCCGGGCTTTCTGCCAGCATCTGATGGCGCCAGCGGCCTGGGCCACCGCTAGAATTCGGTGTTTTCCACCCACAAGAGCGAGAAGGGCACCCTGGTTATGACACCGCGAACTACGCCGTTTGCCACTGTTGCCTAGCCGGCTGCGCCGCCACGCCTGTTCGCCTGTCCCTTCTCGAACAAACAAGCGCGGTCCTCCGCGCTTTTTTGTTGTCTGCCCGATTTGCACTCCCCGGAGATTCCCATGATCACGATCACGCTGCCCGATGGTTCAAGCCGTGAGTTTCCCGAGCCTGTCACCGTCGCCGGTGTGGCCGCGTCCATCGGTTCGGGCCTGGCCAAGGCCGCGCTGGGCGGGCGGGTGGGGCAGGGCGACGCCGCCCGCCTGGTCGACACCAGCCACCTGATCGACGGTGATGCCCACCTCGCCATCGTCACCGACAAGGACGCCGATGGCCTGGAGATGATCCGCCACTCCACCGCCCACCTGCTGGCCTATGCGGTCAAGCAGCTGTTCCCCGAGGCGCAGGTGACGATCGGCCCGGTCATCGAGAACGGCTTCTATTACGACTTCGCCTACAAGCGCCCCTTCACGCCCGATGACCTGGCCGCCATCGAGAAGCGCATGGGCGACCTGGCCAAGAAGGACGAGCCGGTGGTGCGCCGTGTGCTGCCGCGCGACGACGCCGTGGCCCACTTCAAGGCCCAGGGCGAGTTCTACAAGGCCGAGATCATCGCCAGCATCCCTGCCGACCAGGACGTGTCGCTCTACCGCGAAGGCGCGTTCGAAGACTTGTGCCGCGGCCCCCACGTGCCCAGCACCGGCAAGCTCAAGCACTTCAAGCTGATGAAGGTGGCCGGCGCCTATTGGCGTGGCGATCAGAAGAACGAACAGTTGCAGCGCGTCTACGGCACGGCCTGGGCCAGCAAGGACGACTTGGCGAACTATTTGCGCATGCTGGAAGAAGCCGAGAAGCGCGACCACCGCAAGCTGGGCCGCGAACTCGACCTGTTCCACATGGACGAACACGCGCCGGGGCTGGTGTTCTGGCACCCCAAGGGCTGGCAGCTGTGGCAGGGCGTGGAGCAGTACATGCGCGCGGTCTACCGCGACAACGGCTACCAGGAAGTGAAGGGCCCGCAACTGCTCGACCGCACGCTGTGGGAGAAAAGCGGCCACTGGGAAAAGTACCGCGACGCGATGTTCACCACCGAGAGCGAGAAGCGCGACTACGCGCTCAAGCCGATGAACTGCCCGGGCCACATCCTGATCTTCAAGCAGGGCATCAAGAGCTACCGCGACCTGCCGCTGCGCTATGGCGAGTTTGGCCAGTGCCACCGCAACGAGCCCACCGGCGGCCTGCACGGCATCATGCGGGTGCGCGGGTTCACGCAGGACGACGGTCACATTTTTTGCACCGAGGACATGATCCTGGGTGAATGCGTGGCCTACACCGCGCTGCTGCAGAAGGTGTATGCCGACTTCGGCTTCAGCCACATCCTGTACAAGGTGGCCACGCGCCCGGCGCAACGCATCGGCAGCGACGCCATCTGGGACAAGGCAGAAGGCGCGTTGATCGAAAGCCTCCAGCGATCAGGCTGCGATTACGTCATCGCCCCTGGCGACGGCGCGTTCTACGGCCCGAAGATCGAATACACGCTGAAGGACGCCCTTGGCCGCGAGTGGCAGTGCGGCACGATGCAGGTCGACTTCTCGATGGCCGAGCGGCTGGACGCCGAGTACGTGGCCGAGGATTCCAGCCGCCGCCACCCGGTGATGCTGCACCGCGCCATCGTCGGCAGCCTGGAGCGATTCATTGGCATCCTGATCGAGCAACACGCCG
>JBBAPL010000031.1:0-43970 GCA_040400895.1 Aquabacterium sp. | reverse complement strand
CGGTCAGGGTGTTCTGCGCCGGGTACGGTGCCACGAGGCCATGCTTCACGCCCCAGAGGTACCAGTTGTCGACGACCGTGCCGGTGAGGAGGATGCCGATGCCGCCGGTGAAGGTGGTCAGTACCGCGAACCACCAGGCCCAGCGGTGGATCGATTCCATCGTGGCGTTGAAGCCCATCGTCCAGCGCCAGAACAAGGCGGCGCGTTCACTGGCCGTGCCGCGGTCGACGATCTGCTCGATCTCGCGTTCGCCACCAAACCGCGAGACCGCCAGGATCGTGGCGCCGTGCATCGCGAAGAGCAGCACCGAGCCGTAGAGGAAGACGATCGACAGCGCGTGGAACGGGTTGTAGAACAAGTTGCCGTAACGCAGTGAGATGGCAGCCACCCAGTCCAGGTGCGGAAAGATGCCGAAGGGCACGGCCTCTGACCAGCTGCCCATCATGATCGGGCGGAAGAAGCCGCACACCAAGTACAGCCAGATCGCTGCAGCGAAGGCCCAGGCCACGTGGGTACCCAAGCCAAGCTGTCGTGCGCGGCGGTAGGTCCGGGCCCACCACAGCAGGATCGAGACCGTCAGCATGAAGCCGACGACCAACCACCAACCGCCTTGCGCCAGCGGCGGGATGCTCAGCCCGTAGGACGGTGGCGGTGGTTCCAGGGCCAGCCAGAACAGTTGCTTGATCAACTGCAGGGGATTCCAGCCCACCGACGCGAGCATGTTGAAGCCGATGATGTTGAACGCGAGCGTTCCAAACACCAACGACGCCACACCCAGTCCGCCAAGATAGACCGGTCCGATCTGGGCATTGCCGATGCGCCCGAGCAGGTGCACGAGAAACGGCTGCCCGCTGCGACGCCAGTCGCCACGTGGCAACTCGACGCCATCGTGCAGCGGCCCAACGGGCTGCACGTCCGTGAAGAGGTTTTGATACTCCGCCATTGTTGTTCTCCTCGTCTTGGTGTCACATCCAGATGGGCAGGTTCAACCACCAACCCCACCACTCCGGCCACGATCGGGTCCAGAACGGCCCGCTGACCACAATGCACAGTGCTGCGAACCACACCGCTGCGAGCGCCAGGAACAGACCCACACGGTGGATGCCCAGGGTGCCGACCGAATAGCCGATCAGGTCGCGGAAGAAGGTGTCTTCATGCTCCGGCGTCTTGACCACTTCGCCACGCCCTGGGTTGGTGGCCGACAGCACCAGACCACCGTGCATCGACAGCGCCAGCGTGGTGGCAAAGAACAGGCTCGCGGCGATCATGTGCCACGGGTTGTAGTGAAAGTGCAGATACTGGTAGGCCGTGTTGCTGACCCAGTCCAGGTGGCTGTAGATGCCGTAGGGAAAGGCATGTCCCCAGGCGCCCATCAGCACCGGGCGGATGATCTGCAGGGTGACATAGGCCAGGATCGCAAAACTGAAGGCCACCGGCACATGCAGGCCCATGCCCAGCTTGCGGCAGATCTCCACCTCGCGCAGTGCCCAGGATACAAAGGCGCCGAGTGCGCAAACGGTGATGATCTGCCAGAGCCCGCCTTCCATCATCGGGGCCATTTGCAGGCCGTACGAGAGGTCGGGTGGGGCGATGTTGATCTGCCAGATGTTCCAGGTCGGGCCCATGGCCGCACCCCAGAGAATCATCGTCGTTCCCAGCAGGGAGAAGAAGGCGGTGGTGACGCCAAAGAAACCGACATAGAAGGGGCCGACCCAGAAATCAAACAGGTCGCCACCCACCAGGGTGCCACCGCGAATGCGGTATTTGCGTTCAAAGCTCAGCATGGCCATGGGGTGTCCTTCAACTGGCTCGCGGACTGCGAGGCATCAGAGCGGCAGGATTCAAGTGATTCGGGGATGGTTGTGGTGCCGGTAGATCGGCACCACAACCCGGGTAGCAGACTGGGTCCGCTCTTACTTCGCGGGCATCGCCGCGTTCTGTGCAGCCTTGGCGGCTTTCACCGTGTCGGGGTGCCAGGTGTTGATGTTGTAACGATCTCCACTGACCTGGATCAGGTGGATGCTCGTGGAGACGAAGGCAATCAGGAGCCCCGTCAGGATGATCGCCTTGCGGGGATCGATAACTCGCCAAAAACGCCACATGTTCAATTCCTTTCTAGACAATTTCGGACATGACGGTGTAGACGGCAGACTTCACGCCGCCCAGCACCGACTGTTCGCCTTCTGCTCCTGGCAGAAGATCACGCCAGTTCTGACCCAGCAACAGGGCCACCATAGCCGTCAGCAAGAAAGCGATGAAGATCACCACGAACGTGCTTTGCGAGCCCTGGAGAGAGCCCGTTTGCATTGCAGCGTGGGTTTCAGTGATTTCGAGTGCCATGTTGGACTCCTGTCGATCAAGTTAGAACCAGGGACGCCAGATCCACACGAGGCTGTGGGCAGCGAATGCACCAACCGCCCACAACAAGTACCCAGAGATGTAGTACTTGTGGAACTCTTGGCACTCTTCGTCCGTCAGCCCCGACGGATTCACGGTTGCAGCCATTTGCAATTCCTCCAGACAAGCCTTTCGGCGGAAAACGTGCCGCAGGCGGCACGCATGAAACCGATGCGGCCTGATGGCCACCCCGGATGAACACCCGAAACATCCGGGCGTTTTCTTGATGGCCTGCCAGTCGGCAGGCCGTCGTTGTTTGCTGTCATGTCGTCACCACCTCGGCGTGGCCGAAGAGACGCTCCACCAGGCTGGCCTCTACCAGCGTCGCGCCACGCTCCCGCGCTTCGCGCTCAGCCGCGTCGCGCATGCGTTTGGCTGCCGAGATCTGCACCAGCACCGGCTGTGCCCCGATCAACTCGGCCAGCAGTGTTTGGGCCTCGGGTGACCAGGGCAGCGTTTCGTCGCGTGGTGCGCGGCTGGGTGTGGCGTCGATCTTGTCGAGCTCGGTGCCCAGCGGCAGGATGTGGAACAGCGCGTCGAACAGGGCGTTGCAGAACTCCTGCACCAGATACGTGGCGCCCGCATACCCCATGAACGGCGTACCCGTGTGGCGGCGGATGATGGGCAACGGAAACGATGCGGGGATGAAGCTCGTCTTCAGCCCGGGGCCGGCGGCGCCGCCTGCGGCCTGCTCGGCCAGGTAGATGCGTTCGTTGTAGCTGCCGTACAGCACCAGCGGTGTCTTGGTATGCACCAGATGCCGCACGGCATCGTTGTCGGTCTTCTCGCCTGGGCGACGGGCCACCGCGAAGTGGCAGGGCAAGCCCAGCTCGTCTTCCATGAAATGGCGGATGCCCCGGGTGTAGGTCTCGTTGGCCACCACGCCGAAGCTGGCGGTGGCAAAGAAGTCCTGTGTCACCGAGCGCCACAGATCCCAGATCGGCTTGATGGTGCTGTGCTTCTCGCGCTCGATGAAGGGCTCGGGGTCGAGGCCGAGCAACTCGCCGAGCTGGCGCAGGAACTTGGTGGTGCTGTGCAGGCCGATGGGTGCCTGCAGGTAGGGCCGCTCCAGCGCCTCGCACAGCATGCGACCGAACTCGCGGTACATGCAGATGTTCACATCGGCTTCCACCAGCCGGGACACATCCGCCAGGTGGCTGCCCAGCGGGAACACCATGTTGATGTCCGCGCCGATGCCTTGCACCAGGCGGCGGATCTCGGCCAGATCGCTGGGCGCATTGAAGGTGCCGTAGCTGGGGCCGATGATGTTCACGCGCGGACGCTCGCCAGCCGGGCGCTCGGCCATCGGTTTGCGCTGCGGGACCTTCTTCAGGCCGTACTCGCTCCACAGCCAGAACATCGCGCGGTTGGCGCATTGCCACTGGTCTTCATCGATGGTGCGGGGCAGGAAGCGTTGCAGGTTGGTGCCCGATGGCGTGACGCCGCCACCGATCATCTCGGCGATCGAACCGGTGACCACCACCGCAGGCAGGTCGGGGTCGAGCGCGGCGTGTGCACGGCGCATGGCGCCTTCGGTGCCTTCGCGGCCCAGTTGCTCTTCGGCCAGGCCGGTGACGACGATCGGCAACTCATGCGGAGGCAGGGCGTCGGTGTAGTGCAGCACGCTGGTGACGGGCAGGTTCTCGCAGCCCACCGGGCCGTCGATCACCACCTGCAGGCCCTTGATGGCGGTGAACACATACACGGCACCCCAGTAGCCGCCGGCACGGTCGTGGTCGAGCACCAGCATCTCAGTGCCCTCCCGTCGTGTGCGCAATGCAGTGAAGCTGGCAAGTCATACCATCTCCTCGGCCTTGCGCTTCTTGGCCAGCCGCAGTGCTTGGCGCCGCTGCTCGGTCTTGAAGTCGGGGCGGTCTTGTGGCACGCCGTGGCTGGCTTCCCACACGCCAGCGGCGTGGCCGGTGCCGGTGGCGCCGAAGAAGTCACTCATCGCGTCGAAGCGCGCCTTGTTGCCGATCGCCGCATTGATCACGGTGGCCAGTGAGCCGGCGCCTGCCGGCCCCATCAGCGGCCGCGCCGAGATCAGGTTGGTGAAGTACAGCGATGGCGTGCGCAGTTCCTTGGCCGCTTGCACCACCGGTGTGGTGCCGATCGCCAGATCAGGCTGGAACTCATGCATCGCGGCCAGATCTTGTTCCAGCGTGGCCCGGAACTGCACGTGCACACCGCGGGCCTGCAGCCAGTCGCAGTCGGCCTTGTTCCACGCGGTTGCCGGGCATGCGCTGCCCACATAGCGCAGGTCGGCGCCGCTTTCGACCAGCAAGCGGCCAACCAGCAGTTCCGAGCCCTCGTAGCCGCTGAGCGTGATGCGGCCGCGGATCGGGCTCTTGGCAATGGCGGCCTTGATGATCGGCAGGAACCGGTTCTTGGCCGCGTCGATCTGGTGCTGGGCCGTGCCGGTGGCTTGTCCGATCGCTTGCAGCCAGGCCTCTGTGCCGTCATGCCCCACGGGCGCCGAACCCACCACGCTGCGTCCGGCGGCATCGAACTCACGCACGCTGGCTGTGTAGAACGGGTGCAGCGCCGCCACGGCCGCGCAGTCGAGCGCGGCGTACAGCTCGCGCCACTCGCGGGTTGGCACCACCGGGCCTGCCGCCAGCCCCATGGGCTCGAGCAGCATGCCGATGATCATCGGGTCGGCAGGGAACATTTCGCCCAGCAGGGCGATCGTCGGCTTGTTCGCGCGGCCTGCACGCGGCGCCTGCACTGGGCCGGCCATCGCTTCGGTGCGGGCATAGCGCAGCATGGCGCCGGCCAGCACGTCTTTCGCCTCCGCATGCGTGGGTACGCCGAAGCCTGGCACGTCGATGCCGATGATGCGCACGCCGTTGATGTCCTTGGGCAGGATCTGCAGCGGCACGCCGCTGGCGGTGGGCACGCACAGGTTGATGATCACGATCGCGTCGAGCTTGGCCGGGTCGGCCTGGGCGTGCACCGCCTCGCGGATGTCTTCAAACAGCTTGCCGGTGACCAGGCTTTCGCTGTTGAACGGCACATAGCCCACGCTGCGGCGCGCGCCGTAGAAATGCGAGGTGAATGTCAGCCCGTACACACAGCAAGCCGAGCCCGACAGGATCGTCATCGTGCGCCGCATGCGCAGACCCACCCGCAGTGAACCGAAGGCCGGACACATGCTTTGCGGCTGGTCATGCGGGCCGCGGTCGGTAGCTTGCGGGTAGTCCTTGGCGTACTGGTCCAGCACCTCGGACTTGCCTGCAGCCCGGGCCGCAGCCAGCAGCGTCTGTCCACCGGCATGGCAACCCATGCCGTCGCCTTCGATCGCGGTGGTCTCAGGCAAGGCCGCTGCCGGCGTGCTGCCGACCGGGTGGATGGGAATGATGGGTTGGCTCATCGCGTCAGACTTCGTCGTAGATCACTTCGAGGGTGGTCTTGACGATTTCCTTCTTGCCGCACATGTCGAACTGGGTCGCCGGTTCCAGCACCACGTCGCGGCCTACCGATGCGGCCGAGAACAGCCCCAGCAGCTGGTCCTGCGTCATCGGCCGCGGCCGCATAGGGGTGGAGGTGCCCACGTTTTCTGCCAGCTCGGCGAACATCGGGCCCCAGGGGGAGTCCGGGCGTCCGATGATCTCGTAGCTGGCACTCTTGCGACGGATGTCTTCATTGGCCGGGATGGTCGACAGCACCGGGATGCCGACCTGCTGGGCAAATGCGGCAGCTTCGCCTGTGCCGTCGTCGCGGTTGATGACCATGCCGGCCACGCCCACGTTGCCACCGAGCTTGCGGAAGTACTCAACCGCGCTGCAGACGTTGTTGGCAACGTACAGCGATTGCAGGTCGTTGCTGGCGACGACGATGACCTTTTGGCACATGTCGCGGGCGATCGGCAGACCGAAGCCGCCGCACACCACGTCGCCCAGGAAGTCGAGCAGCACGTAGTCGAAGCCCCAGTCGTGGAAGCCCAGCTTCTCCAGCAGCTCGAAGCCGTGGATGATGCCGCGCCCGCCGCAGCCGCGGCCGACCTCGGGGCCGCCGAGTTCCATTGCATACACGCCGTCGCGCTTGAAGCACACATCACCGATGGCCACCGCCTCACCAGCCAGCTTCTTCTTGCTGCTGGTCTCGATGATGGTGGGGCAGGCCCGGCCACCGAACAACAGGCTGGTGGTGTCGCTCTTGGGGTCGCATCCGATCAACAGCACCTTCTTGCCCTGCTGCGCCATCATGTAGCTGAGGTTGGCCAGCGTGAAGCTCTTGCCGATGCCGCCCTTGCCATAGATGGCGATGATCTGGGTTTCCTTGGTCACCGCGCCGGTGGCGACAGGATCGGGCTCGATCGCCGCCTCGGCGCGCAGTTGCAGGTCGCGCAGGATCTGGATGGGGGCGGTGGTGCCAGGGTTGCTGTTGCTCATGTTCAGTGTCTCCAGTCGAGAACCATCTTCAGACATTGCGTGTCCTCGAAGGCCGTGCGATAGCCTTGTTCTGCCCGGTCGGGCACGGTTTCGTGGGTGATCAATCCGTCCAGCGACAGGTGGCCGCCGGCGATCAACGCTTGCACTGCCAACAGGTCGGGGCGTTGCCACTCAGCCGCCATGCGGATGCGCGCCTCACGCATGAACGCGGGAGCGAAGTTGAATTGAAGCGGCTGGTGATAGAAGCCAGCCAGCACGACCTCGCCATCGGGCGCCAGGCGGCTGATCAAGGTGTCGAGCATGCTGGCATCACCGCTGACATCGCAGATCACGTCGTAGTCGCGGCGCGGGTCATCCTTGGGTGCGATGACGGTGTAGCCTTCTGCGCCGCCGGCGCGCGCAGGCTGGGTCTCCCAGACCACGGTTGTCTTGCAACCCGCGGCCACGTTGAGCCGCGCCAGCAGTCGGCCCAGCACGCCGTGCCCCACGATCAGCTGCGGCGGCTGCGGATGCGCCACACGGCCTCCGCGTGCCACTGCGTGGTAAGCCGTTGCGGCCAGTGCGAGCAGAACCGACTGACTGCCCAATGCGGCATCCACCTTCATGGCCCGCCTGCCCGGCAACACCAGGTGTGAAGCCGCGCCACCGAACAGCCCGCGCACCGGTTGGCCGCCCAGCGGCCGGAAGCAGTTGGCGCCCGGCACGAAGACCAGGTCACCGACCTCGTGGCCACTGGCATCGCCAGCAACCATCACCCGGCCCACCGACTCATAGCCCGGAACCAGCGGGTAACCCATGCCGGGAAAGGCGGGCATGCGGCCATCGAACAACAAGCGTTCGGTGCCAGTCGAGATGCCGCTCCAGTGCACCTCGACCACCACGTCGTCAGCGCTCGGCTCGGTCAGCGCCAGCTCAACCACACGCAAGTGCTGCGGTCGCTCCAACAAGACGGCGGTTGTGTTCATGGGCGGATGGCGTGTCAAACGGGGAAAAGTGGGTGTCGTCGGGGGTGACTTGCTATGACTGTCACTCTAACGTGACTTCAAAAAGTGTCAAGTAAAAGTGACATAAGGACTTCCCCGCGACTGGCAAGCCGTCAGGACTGTTTGCGCACCCGGGCCACCAGCACCTGGGTCTGCAGCGGGGTCGCGTTCGGCAGGTGCTGCGGTGTTTCGAATCCACACTGGTGCAGCAGTGCTGCCAGGTCTTCCACCCGCCGCGGCCGGCCGCTGCCCATGGCCCACAGGTACATGCCAAAGTACGCGTCGCCCATCGCTTGTGCGCCCGGGGTGCCCGCCATGGGTTCGGCCAGCAACAGCACGCCGTGGTCTGGCAGCACACGGCGCACGGCGTGCAGCAAGGCCAACACCTTGGCGTCGTCGTGGTCGTGGACCACGCGCACGAGGCTCACGACATCGGCGCCGCCGGGCAGGATGGTGGCCGCGAAGTCGCCGCCCACGGCCTGCGCCCGCTGGCCCAGCCCGAGGGCGGCAAAGCGTGCTTCGGCACGCTTGGCAACTTCCGGCAGATCGAACACCGTCACCTGCAGATGCGGCCAACGTTGCGCCACGGCGCTGGCAAAGACCCCTTCGCCGCCGCCCACGTCCAGCAGGCGGCGGTGCCGCCGCATGTCGTAGGCGTTGAGGATTTCCTGAGTCACCAGCGGTTGGGATGCGGCCATCAGCGCCGAGTACGGTGCCACCTGGTCGCCGTCCAGCGCGTGTGGCTGCGGGCTGCTGGCATAGGCCCAGTACCGGGCCAGTGCAGCATCGCCCAGTGGCGCGCGCAGCAGCGCCAGCGGATCGGCCATGTCTGCGTACAGCACCGTGTGGTGCTCGACCATCGCCGTCAGGGCCTGGTTGTCGACCATGGGCGCGCCCAGCGGCCCCAAGGCGTAGAGCGGTCTTCCGTCGGTCGCGTGGCGGCGCTCGCGGCGCACCAGCAGGCGCAGGGCCACCGCCGCGTCGAGCAGGCGCACACAGGCGTCAAATGGCAATGAGAGTTGCGGCGCCAGGGCTTCGGCACTGGCCGGTCCCTGAGCGAGCCTGTCGAACAGCCGCAGGCGCACGCAGGCCAGCAGCACCTGGCTGTAGGTGAAGCCGGCCACCAGGTCAAACAGCTGGCCCGCGCGCCGGCGTGTCAGGGGCCGGGTCAACGGAAACCTGGCCGCCCAGCGCCGGAATTCGGGGCTGGCGATTCGCCGGTCTCGCCAGCTGTACCACCGCTCGAGCAGGCGCTCCAGCGGTGACAAAGGGATGTCGGGTTCCACCGGTGTCGGAGCGGGAAGTGCGTGCATGTGCCGTTTCTCGGTGTGCCAGGGTCAGGCTGCGGTGCGGGCCAGCTGGTCACACCAAGCTGCTGGCACGAGGCGCTCGGACTCTGCGCGCACCAGGGCCCGCAACTGCCTGTCGCCCCGGCAGTCGGGCACTGCATCGGCAGCGTTCTGGATCAGGCTGTGGAAGTGCTCGACCGCACCCAGCAAGCCGTGGGTGGCCGCTGCACTGGGCCGGCCCAGTGCAAGGTCACGCCCGGTCGGCTTGCCAAGCAGCGCCGGGTCGGCCAGCACGTCGCGGATGTCGTCGGCGACCTGGTAGGCCTCACCCAGCCATTCGCCGAGTGCGCACCATGGTTCGGCAGGTGCGCCGGCAGCCGCGGCGCCGGCCATCGTTGCCGCAGAGAACAAGGCCCCGGTCTTGGCACGCTGGTAGTCCCGCAGTGACAACTGGGGCTCGCACTCCCAGGCCTGCCCGGCGACGATGCCGTGTGGCTGCCCGACACCCCTGGCGATCAGGCCCAGCACAGTCGGCAGGCGCGCGGCCTGCGCCGGGTTGGCGGCGCCCAGAACCTGGAATGCCATGACGATCAGTGCGTCGCCGGCCAGGATCGCAAGCCGCTCGCCGAATTCCACATGCACCGTGGGCAACCCTCGGCGGGTGGATGCATCGTCGAAGCAGGGCAGATCGTCATGCACCAGTGAGGCGCAGTGCAGCAACTCGATGGCTGCCGCCGCAGCGTTGCTCAACCCGGGGTCGCTGTCGCCGCAGGCCAACGCCACGGCCACGCACAGGCGCGGGCGCACCCGGGCGCCGCCTGGGAAGACCGCGCGCCGCACTGCGGCAGCCAAGCGTGGTGGACCGCTGGGCAACTCGGTGCCGGAGAGTGCGGCTGACAGGGTCTGCTCGATGCGTTGCGTGGGGTTCATGGGTCCTCCGGCGGATGTCCGATCGACCCTGGCGCAGCGCCTGTGTCACCGAACAATGACAATCTTGTGTGTCATCGAGGATAGACATATGCATCTGAAGCGTCAACTCTGGTTGTCACTCTGCCGCCGCCCACGGGTGCGCCTGTATCGGGGGTCGGCCCGGGCTGGCGCCTGTCGGGCGGCTGGACGGCAGCCCATGCGGGCAGGCCATCGATACAACGCATCGCCCACTGGCAAGGCGGCGTTTCCTCAGCGGCGGCGTTGCTCTCGCGACACACCGGCGCAGGCATGTCGCCGACCCTGAAGATGCAAGGCCCAATGGGCAGCCAAGAGGCAGCCATGGGGCAACCAAGGGGCAACCGGACACAACCCGGCCACCGGGGTGCCGGCCAGCCGCGCCGCGGCCCGCTGCAACCACCTGTCGATCGGGTCGTCCGGTCGGTTGGCGTGAGTGTCAACATTTATGGATGGCACAAGTGTCAGTTTTGATTGACAATCAGCTTGCCGTCTTCCCCCCACCCCGCCGACTGATCTGCGGGGTGGTGAGACGGTCAAGTCCATGCTCCAGGTGTGCCTTTGGCGCCGTCAAATGAGGAGTCGTGGTGGCCCCGACCCATGGAAAAGCGACACAGGCATGAGTCCAAGCCTTCCTGATCCGGCGGATCTGGACGCATTGGCTGGGTTTGCGCCCGAGCTGGCGAACACATTCGCCACCATTGCCAGCGACATCGCGCTGGTGATCGATGCTGCTGGCGTGATCCGCAACGTGGCCCTGGGCGACGCTGCCATCGGCCGCCGCGCCGACGAGTGGGTCGGCTGCCAGTTCATCGACACCGTCACCCAGGACAGCCGCAGCAAGCTCGAGTTGCTGCTGAAGGATGTGCGCAGCACCGGCGTCTCGCGTCGCCGCGAGGTCAATCTGGCCGTCGCGGGCGGCGTCAACATTCCGGTGGCATTTGCCGCCATCCGTCTGGGTGCCAACGGGCCGGTGCTGGCAGTCGGGCGCGATCTGCGCGCGATCGCCGCGATCCAGCAGCGCTTCGTCGCGGCCCAGCAGGAGCTGGAGCGCGACTACTGGCGCCAGCGCCAGACCGAGGCGCGTTACCGCTTGCTGTTCCAGGTGGCCACCGACGCCGTGCTGGTGGTCGACGCGGCCACGCTCATCATCATCGAAGCCAACCGAGCGGCCGCCGAGTTGTTCGGCTGCGCGCCGGGGCAGATGGCCGGCCAGCATGTGGCGGCCGGCATCGACAACGCATCGCGCCCTGCGGTCGAGGAGCTGCTCAGCGTCACCCGCGCCAGCGGCAAGCCAGCCGAGATCCGGGCACGCCTGGGGGCGCAAGGCGGGCAGCCGAGCCTGGGGCTCGTGGATGTGTCGGCCACGCCGTTCCGCGCCACCTCTGAAGGCAGCAGCCAGCTCTTGCTGCTGGTGCGGATGCGCAGCACCGAGCGACGCAGCAACGACGCCGCGCGTCGGCTGGCTGACTTTGTCGAGCACACGCCTGACGCCGTGGTCATCACCGACAGCAACGGCCGCCTGCAGAGCGCCAACCCGGCCTTCCTGGCGCTGTGCCCGGCGGGTGCCACCGACAGCCAAACCAAAGGCCGCACCCTGTCTGACCTGCTGGGCGACCCGGGCCACCGCCTGGCATCCCTGGTGGCCGAGGTGCGTCGCAATGGCATTGCCACCCAGGTGCGGGCGCCCATCGGCGGGCTGCGCGGCATCCGGGCCGGTGGCCGGCCTGACGAAGTCGAGGTGTCGGCAGCGCTGCTGCCCGAAGGCGACCAGGAGTGCATCGGTTTCATCCTGCGCCGCCATCCCCCCCGGAACGACCTGCAGCTGCAGCCGGTTGACGGCCTGGCTGTGGCCATCGAGAACCTGGCGGCGCAGCTGGGACGGGTGTCCCTGCCCGAGCTGGTGCAGGAAGCCACCCACCTGGCCGAGCGGCATTTGGTCCGCAGCGCCCTGGAACGTGCCCGCGGCCATGCGCCGACGGCGGCCGACTGGCTGGGCATCACGCCCGAGAGTCTGTCACTTCGGCTGATGCGGCACGGCCTGGTCGCTGATGGCGACACGCCACCGCTGCTGAACTGACACCAGTCGGTGCCACAGCGCAAGCCGGGATTGCCGCTGTCGCGGCGGTCGCGCGCTGGGGTACCCTCACAACCGTGGATTACAGCCCCGCCTTCGGCCAGGCCGACCTCAGCAATTGCGAGCGAGAGCTCATCCACCTGGCTGGCTCGATCCAGCCGCATGGCGCCCTGCTGGTCGTGCGGGAGCGTGACGCTCTCGTGGTGCAGGCGTCGGCCAACTGTGCCGACTTGCTGGGCGTGCCGGTCGATCGGCTGCTGAACCGGCCGCTGTCGGTGCTGGGCGGCGACCTGGAGGCGCGGGTGCAGCTGCTGTCGGCGATGCCTGACCTGGCCGAGCCGCGGCCGTTGCAGGCCCACACCCAGGTGGGCGCCGTGCCGCTGGAATGGTCGGCTGTGCTGCACCGGGTGCCGGGGCAGGGCGTGCTGGTGTTGGAGCTGGAAGCGCCCGGCGGTGGCGGTGCCGACAGCACCGTGGTGGCGCCACAGCCGAACCTGATGCACCGGTTGTCTGAGGCGGTGCAGCGCTTCGGCCAGGCGGCCAGCATTGGCGTGCTGTGCGACGGCATCGTCCGCTGCGTGCGCGACCTGACCGGCTATGACCGGGTCATGGTCTACAAATTCGACCCCGATGGCCACGGCAAGATCATCGCCGAGGCCCGCCACCCTCGGCTGGAGACGCTGCTGGGCCACCAGTACCCGTCCACCGACATCCCGCAGCGGGCCCGGGCGCTGTACCTGGCCAACCGGGTGCGGGTGCTGGTGGACGTGCATTACCAACCAGCGCCCCTGGTTCCGGCGCAACTGCCGGCCGATCCGAAGGGTGGCCGCCCCGCAGCCGACGGGCTGGACATGTCGATGTGCGCGCTGCGCAGCATGTCGCCGCTGCACCTGCAGTATCTGAAGAACATGGGCGTCGGCGGAACGCTGGTGGTGTCGCTGGTGCGTGAAGGGCAGTTGTGGGGTCTGATCGCCGCCCACCACGACAGCCCGCGTGCCCTCAGCCCGGCGCTGCGCGCGGCCTGCGACCTGCTGGCCGAGGTGGCCGCCACGCGCATCGCCGCGATCAAGAACTACGCCCATGCCCAGGTCGCGATCCTGGTGCGCCGGCTCGAGCAGCGGTTGGTTGAAGCCACCTCCACCGAGGGCGACTGGCGCCTGGCGCTGTTCCGCAACCCAAGCGCCCTGCTGCAGCCGCTGGAGGCCACCGGCGCCGCGTTGTTCCACGACGGCGAATGGCTCACCACCGGCGAGGTGCCGTCCACGCCCGAGCTGCGCGCCTTGCTGCTGTGGGTGGATGGCCGCTACGCCGGGGCGCCGTTCGCCACCGCGTCGGTGGGCAAGGACGATCCGCTGCTGGATGCACTGACGCCGGTGGCCAGCGGCGTGCTGGCGGTCAAGCTGTCGAACCAGCGGCCCGACTACCTGATGTGGTTCCGCAAGGAGCAGCTGCGCACCGTCACCTGGGCCGGCGACCCGGTCAAGCCCACGGTGGACGACGACCCGCTGACGCTGTCGCCGCGCCGTTCGTTTGCCGCCTGGAGCGAGATCGTGCGTGGCACCGCGCTGCCCTGGAGTGCGGCCGAACTGGCGCTGGGCCGGGCGATCGGCGCGTCGCTGGTCGACATCATCGTGCAGGTCAATGCGGTGCGCCTGCTGGTGGCGGAGCACCAGCTGGCTGGCGTGCGCGCCACGGTGCAAAGCTCGCGTGAGCCGGTGGCCCTTGCCGACGGCAACGGCCAGTTCCTGTTCGCCAACCCGGCCTTCGCCAATCTCTTGGGCTGCCCCACCGGCAGCCTGGACATGTTGGCCACCGCCTTCGCCGATCCCAGGCAGCTGCAGGTCGGGCTGGATGCCGTGCGCAGTCTGCACCAGGCCTGGCGCGGTGAACTCAGCCTGCGGCGCGGCAGCGGCGCCGACGCTGACCTGCCTGTGGGCCTGCGCATCGAGCTGGTGCCAGGGCGCGACGGCCAGGTGCTGGGCTACATCCTGGTGCTGAGCGACCTGCGCGACAGCCACCGTGCTGACGCTGCCCGCCGCCACCTGGAAGACGCCTTGCACCAGGCCGGCCGCGGTGGCCGCAGCGACAACGGTGCCGACGCCTCGGGATCGCCGGCCGACTTGGTGATCAGCGCCATCCTGACCAACGCCAGCCTGGCGGCGATGGACATTGCCGACGGCAGCAGCGGGCCGCGCGTGGCGCCCCTGCTTGAAGAGGTGGAGGCCTCGGCACGGCGGGCGGCGGGGCTGTACGCCCGCATCCGGCAGCTGGGCTAGTGCAGCGTTCGTCGCGGTGCAGCACCCCAGAGATTCGATGGATTTGCCGCCCTGGCCTGGCGCAAATCACGGCGCTGCGCAGTGGCATCGCGGTGGTTTGCAACCACGCCATGGCGGCAACCGGCACAGCCTGGTGCGCGCCATGGTGTCGAGCACTGCACTAGGCCGCGGCCAGCTCGTCGAACAGCCGCACATGCTGGGCGAATGCCCACTGCGCCTCGGCCACCAGGGCCTGCTGGGCGGTGTCGTCCAGCGGCAGGCTGTCCAGGGCGATCCGCAGGCCCTGGCCCAGGCGCGCCACCTCGGCCGGCGGGCCGAAGTCGAAGAAGCGGGTGCCGGCATCACCATGCAGGCCGTAGGCTTGCTGCGCCACCCGGCGCAGTGCCTGTCCGCCGGCCAGATCACCCAAGTAACGCACATAGGCATGCGCGGCCAGCGCGGAGGGCTGGTGCCCGGCCAGCGCCTGCAGCCGGTCGGCATAGGCGGTGGCCGCAGCGCCGGCTGGCGGCAGCACGGTGGACCAATCGGGGCCGGCGCCTGCGGCCAGGTCGGCCTGCAGCGCGGCGCAGCGGGCCAGCGGGCCCAGTGGCAGCAGCGCCAGCAGCGGGTGTGTGTCATGCCGGGCCAGGCCGGCTTCCAGCGCTTGGTAGACCAGCAGCAGGTTGCGCTGCAGCTGCCAGAAACCGCGGGCCGGCAGTTCACCGCGCAGCATGGCCGGCATCACGCCGGCACGTTCAGCAGCCGAATGCAGTGTCCGGGTGCCTTCACGCAGGCGCTGCGCCAGACCATTGCTCATGTGCGTCTTCCCGCTTCTGCTGGCCGACAGTGGTGGCCCGCCCGGCCGGAATTGATGGCGGCCGCCCCATGACCATGGCCCTGGACTGGTCGCGTGACGGCGCCCACTGGCCCCACCGCAGTGCCAGCCGGTTTGTCGATGCGGGCGGCTGCACCTGGCATGTGCAGGTGCTGCGGGGCACGCCGGGCCAGCCGGTGCTGTGGCTGCTGCATGGCACCGGCGCGGCCAGCCATTCCTGGCGCGCGCTGATGGACCTGCTGTCGCCGCATGCCACGCTGGTGGTGCCCGACCTGCCTGGCCACGGTTTCAGCGGGCCGCTGCAGCAGGTGTCTCTGCCAGCCATGGCCCGGGCACTGGCCGCGCTGGCCGAAACCCTGGCCCTGCCACCCACGCTGATGCTGGGCCATTCGGCAGGCGCAGCGTTGGCCGTGCGCGCAACGCTGGACGGGCTGATCGCGCCGGCCCAACTGGTGGGCATCAACGCGGCCCTGTTGCCGTTCGAAGGCCTGGCTGGCCGCTTGTTCGGCCCGATGGCCCGGCTGATGGCGCGCCAGGCCTGGGTGCCCTGGCTGTTTGCCCGCAGCGCCAGGGACGCCGGGGCGGTGCAGCGCATGGTGGCGGCCACTGGCTCGACGCTGGACGCGCAGGGCCTGGCGCTGTATGGCCGGCTGATTCGCAGCCCGGACCACGTGGCGGGTGCGTTGGCCATGATGGCCGACTGGGATCTGGATCGCCTGTGGGCCGACTTGCCCGGCCTGGGTGTGCCGTTGACGCTGCTGGTGGGCGGGCAGGACGGCACGGTGCCGCCGGCCCAGGCCCAGCGGCTGCGGCTGCGGCTGCCGCCCACCCGGGTGCAGTTGCTCGACGGCCTGGGCCACCTGGCCCATGAAGAAGCGCCACAGCGCGTGGCCGATGTGCTGGCCGCGCAGGGCCTGGCGGGCGCGGTGCGGCGACCGCCCCGGCGCGCGGCCTGAGGCGGCTGCGGCACCAGCCCGGCGGGTCGACGACCACTTCGGCAGCCGAGGCGGCGGTTGCCGGCTGGCGGCGAAGATTGGCCAGAACCCCATCGCCACCTCGCCCGGCGTCAGCATGGCCATGACGCCGTGGACGGTGGTGCGCAGGCTCCGGGTGGATTGCAGAGCCATGGCCTTGTCTGCCGAAGTGCCGTGGTCAGGGCCGGTCAGGCCGGATTCCGGCCGCCGTCGGGCCTGGACAGGGTGCGGGCGGCGCGTGACAGCATCGCCGCGTCCATCTGCGGCAGCGGCAGGTAGCGTGCATTCAGCGCATCCGACAACTGCCGTGCCACCGTGGGCCCGACACTGGCAGCGGGCCGGTTGGCGCCAGGCGCGGTGTCGACCACCAGCATGCCCAGGCCCAGCGCGCGCAGCCCGCGGGCGCTGGCCAGCGCGTCGGTGGTGGCCAGGTCACGGCCCGGCGCGCCGTTGCGGGCGATGTTGGCGCGGGCGTCGCTCAGCAGCACCAGCACCGGCGTGCCACCCCGGCGCAGCAGGGTGGCGGCCAATTCCGCTGCCGCGTCCAGCGCCAGCGCCAGCGGCGTGCCGCCGCCGCCGGGCAGGCCTGCCAATGCCCGCTTGGCCCGCACCAGCGAGCGTGTGGGCGGCAGCACCAACTCGGCGCTGCTGCCGCGGAAGGCCAGCAGCGCGACCCGGTCGCGCCGCACATAGCAGTCGGCCAGCAGCAGCTCGACCGCGCCCTTGGCCTCGGCCAGCCGGTGCAGCGCGGCCGAGCCCGAGGCGTCGACGACGAACAGCGTGGTGGTCTCGCGGCGCTGGGCGCGGCGGCTGATGTGGAAGTCTTCGGGCCGCACCAGCACCCGACGCACCGGTGCCAACGTGGCAGCCGTTGTGGCAGCCAGCGCGGCCTCACGCTGGCGCAGCAGCTGCCAGGGGGCGGCCGCGCGCAGCGTGGCGATCAGGTCGAGCCGGGTGCCGGCGCGCAACTCGCCGCGGCGCGCCCCCAGCGGCCGCCCGCGTGGCCCGCCGGCCTGCAGTGCGCCCACCCGGCCGGCCGCCTGGGCAGGGCTGCGCTGGGCGGCGCCGGCCTTCAATTGCGCCAGCAGGCCGGCGGGCATGGCGGCCAGCGCGGCTTCCAGCACCACCTCGTCCAGTGGCTGGTGCAGGTCGGGCGGCGGGGCATCGTCCACCGGCGGATCGGGCGGCGGGGTGGCTGCGTCGTCGGGTTCCGGGGCGGGCGGCGGTGGCGAATCGGGTGGTGGCGCATCGTCCGGTGCTGGCGGTGCATCGGGGGGCGCCTGCTCCTCGGGCGGTGGTTCGGCCTCGGGTGGGGCCGGAAAGCGCGTGGCGCGCGGGCCCAGCACCAGGCGCGCGGCGAGTGCCGCGTCGTCCGGTTCGACCGCATCGTGGCCTTGCAGGGCGGCAGCGGCGCAAGCGGCGCGCAAGGCCAGCCAGGGCGCACGCAGTGAATCCACCCCCAGCGCCACAGCGGCGCGGCACAGTGCAGCGGCCGTGCCGTCGCCGCTGGCCACCTGCGGCAGGCGTGCACGGGCGGCGGCCACGTCTTCGGCACTGACGGCCAGCAGTGCGTCCAGGGCGGCAGCATCGGTGTCGGCACCACCGCCAGGGCCGGCGCCTTCGCGCGGACCGGGGCCGTGCCCCGGCAGGCCGTCCAGCACCAGATGGAAGGCCAGCCGGTCGGCCAGCACGGGTGACGCGCATTCGTCCGCTTCCACCCCTTCGTCCAGTGCCACCACGCCCAGCCGCGCCGGCTGGCGCAGGGTGATGCCGTCCCGTTCCATCAGCACTTGGGCGGTGTCGAGCGCCGCCGCCACGCGGGCCACGGTGCCTGCGGCCAGGCGCTCGGCCATGGCCAGCACCAGCAGGCCGCCGTCGGCCTCGGCCAGCACGCCGCGCTGGGCCACCGGCCGCCCGGCCTGCAGCGTGGCGGCCAGGTCCAGCCCGCCCAGCAGGCGGTCGTCGGCAATGCCCAATGGCACGCGCCGCAGCGGCACATCGGCCGGCAAGCTGTGGCGCAGGGCGGCCAGCCACAGCGCACGCTGCGGGCCGGCGCGGGCGCGCAGCAGGGCGCCGCCCAGGCCCACCGGGTCGACCGCCAGCAGGGCTGCGGCGGTCAGGGCATCGGCCCAGAGTGCGTCGGTGTCGGTGTCTTCCCCGGCGCCCGGCGCCGCAGCGGGCGTCACTGTCATGCGGCCGGGAGATCCGCCAACGCGCGTTCGACCCGCACGCTGGAGCCGGCGTCGTCCAGCGGGTCGCGCCGCAGCCGGTGGCGCAGGGCTGGCGGGCCGACGCGCTTGACATGGTCGACGGTGACGGTGGTGTCGCCCTCGAAGGCGGCCAGGGCACGGGCGGCGCGCATCACCGTCAGCTCGCCGCGCAGGCCGTCGGTGCCCAGCGCCATGCACAGCCGCGCGGTGTGCTCCAGCACCGCGTCGCTGACGACCACCTGCGGCAGCAAGGCCCGGCCAGCGACGATGCGCTTGCGGATCTTGGCGTCTTCCTTGGCCCAGGCCGTGGTGAAGGCGACCGGATCACGCTCGAAGGCGTCGCGGCGCTTGACCACCTCGATGCGCGAAGGCAGGTCTTTGGGCGTGCTGACTTCCACGCTGAGGCCGAAGCGGTCGAGCAGCTGCGGCCGCAGTTCGCCTTCTTCCGGGTTGCCGCTGCCCACCAGCACGAAGCGGGCGGGGTGGCGCACGCTGAGGCCTTCCCGTTCGACCACGTTCTCGCCCGAGGCGGCCACGTCGATCAGCAGGTCGACCAGGTGGTCTTCGAGCAGGTTGACCTCGTCGATGTAGAGGAACCCGCGGTGTGCGCGCGCCAGCAGGCCGGGCTCGAAGGCCTTGACGCCGTCGGCCAGCGCGCGCTGCAGGTCCAGCGCGCCGACCACGCGGTCTTCGGTGGCGCCCAGCGGCAGGTCGACCACCGGCACCGGCACGCTGTGGGTCTTGACCGCCGCCTTGCCGCCTTTGAGTGTGGCGCACTGGTCGCAAGCGCCGGGCGGGGCGGCGGGGTCGCAGGCGTAGCGGCAGCCCACGGTGGCCTTCATCGGCGGCAGCAGCGCGGCCAGCGCGCGCACCGCCGTGCTCTTGCCGGTGCCGCGGTCACCGAAGACCAGCACGCCGCCGATGCCGGGATCGACCGCAGCCACCAGGATGGCCAGCTTCATCTCGTCCTGTCCGACGATGGCTGAGAAGGGAAAGGCGATCGCCATGCGGGAAAACTCCGGGAACGGGGGGCATGTGGGGGTCAGTTGAAGCTGCGGGTGGTCTCGGCACCGTCGGCCGCGATGCGCCGGTGCACCCGCTTGAGCACCAGCCAGGCGCCCAGGGCCAGCACCGGCACGGCAGCGCCGGTCACCAGGTCGGGTGAGATGGGTGCACCAGCGGCCTTCAGGGCCTTGGCGCCATAGCCCACCAGGCCGGCCAGGTAGTAGACGATGGCGGCCACCGACAGGCCTTCGACCGTCTGCTGCAGCCGCAGCTGCAGCTTGGCGCGTCGCGCGGTGGCGGCCAGCAGGGCCTGGTTCTGGCGCTCACGGGCGATGTCGACCCGGGTGCTCAGCAGGTTGCTGGCCTGCGCCACCCGCTCGCTCAGGTCGTGCAGACGCTGGCTGGCGGTGGCGCAGGTGGCCATGGCCGGGCTGAGGCGCCGGGTCATGAACTCGTCGATGGTCTGCAGGCCCCTGATGCGCACCTCGCGCAACTCGGCGATGCGGGTGGCCACCAGCGCGTGGTACGCCCGGCTGGCGCCGAAGCGGGCCTGGCTGGCCGACAGCGCGCTCTCGATCTCGGCGGCCAGTGCCATCAGCTCCTGCAGCAGGGGCTCGTCCTGGGCGGCGCCCTGGCTGGCGCCAGAGGCGATGCGCTCGGTCAGCCCGGCCAGTGTGCGCTCGATGGCCAGCAGCCGCGGCCACAGCCCGCGTGCCACCGGCAACGCCAGCAGCGCCATCATGCGGTAGGCCTCGATCTCGAACAGCCGCTGCAGCATGCGGCCGGCCTGGCGTTCGGTCATCTCGCGGTCCAGCAGCAGGAAGCGTGCAAAGCCGTCGGGGTGGATGACGAAGTCGGTGAATGCCAGGCCGGCGTTGTCGCCGATGCCTGCGCCCACCACCACGTTGGCACCGAAGTGCGCGGCCAGCTGCGCAGCCGATGGCGTGCCCGCGGGGCTCTTGTCGGGGTCTGCGAGCAGGTCGGCCGATGCCAGCTTGGCATGGGCGGCAAACACCGTCTGCCCCGGCACGCCGGCCAGCCAGCCCGGCGGCAGCAGGCCCACCACCGGCTCGGCAAACGGCTGGCTGCTGAGCCCGGCGGTGAAGAAGGTGTAGCTGGAGAACTCGCCATGCCGCTCCCACTTGAAGCGCACCGCGCCCATCTGTGCGGCCCACTGGGTGCCACCCGCCGTGGGCGGCGCCACGCCGGTCAGGCCGCACAGCGCGACGATGTGGGCCATCTCGGCGGCGCGGGCCTCGCCATCGATGCGCACCGCCACATAGGTCGCCCGCCTGGGCGCCTGCAGCGGCTCGGGCGGGCGGGCGTGCACCTCGGCGGCCAGGCTGGCGCGGTCCGGGTGGTCAGGGGGAAGCAAGGGGGTGTCGGGCATCGGCGGGTGCTGGCAGGGCGGTGCGGGCCAGCAGGCAGGAGCTTAAGCGACCGCCCGGCCCGGCGCCTTCACCGGATACCCCGAGTGTCGCGTCAGGTTGACACCATGGGAAGCCCCACGTAGTTCTCGGCCAGCGCCGTCATCGCCGCCCGGCTGCTGAACAGGTACTCCATCTCGGCCACCTGCATCTTGTGGCCGAAGCTGCCGTTCTCGGGGAAGCGGTGCATCAGCGAGGTCATCCACCAGGAAAAGCGCTCGGCCTTCCAGATGCGCGCCAGCGCCCGCTGGCTGTAGTGGTCGATCTCGCCGGTGCGCCCGGCGTAGAAGCCCTGCAGCGCCTGCCACAGGTAGCCGACGTCGCTGGCGGCCAGGTTCAGGCCCTTGGCGCCGGTGGGCGGCACGATGTGGCCGGCGTCGCCGACCAGCATCAGCCGGCCGAAGCGCAGCGGCTCGGCGACGAAGCTGCGCAGCGGCGCGATGCTCTTCTCGATCGACGGGCCGGTGACCAGGTGGGCGGCGGTGTCGGCCGGCAGCCGCGCGCGCAGTTCGTCCCAGAAGGCGTCATCGGACCAGTGTTCGACCTTGTCGTCCAGGCTGCACTGCACGTAGTAGCGGCTGCGCACCTTGCTGCGCTGGCTGCACAGCGCAAAGCCGCGGTCATGGTGCACATAGATCAACTCGTCGCTGACCGGCGGCACGTCGGCCAGCACGCCCAGCCAACCGAAGGGGTAGACCTTCTCGTACAGGGTGATCGCATCCTTCGGCACGCTGGCGCGGCAGGCGCCGTGGAAGCCGTCGCAGCCGGCGATGAAGTCGGCCTGCAACGTGTGCCGCACGCCGTCCTTGACGTAGGTGACGCTGGGGTGGGCGGTGTCGTAGCCGTGCACGGCCACATCGTCGGCCTCGTACACCGTGGGCAAGCCGGCGGCGCTGCGGGCCGCCATCAGGTCGCGCGTGACCTCGGTCTGGCCGTAGACCATCACCCGCTTGCCGGTCAACCCGAGCAGGTCGATGCGGTGGCGCTGGCCGCCGAAGCACAGGTCCACGCCGTCGTGCGGCAGGCCTTCGGCGTCCATGCGGGCGCCCACGCCAGCCTCGCGCAGCAGGTCCACCGTGGTCTGCTCCAGCACGCCGGCGCGGATGCGGCCGAGCACGTAGTCGCCGCTGCGCTGCTCGATCACGGTGTTGGCGATGCCCGACCGGGCCAGCAACTGGCCGAGCAGCAGGCCCGACGGGCCGGCGCCGATGATGGCGACCTGGGTCTTCATGGTGTGTCTCCGGTGGGTCTTGACGGGGGTCAAGCTTAGGCCGCCGGGCGCGCCAGCTCAAGGCACGCAGTGCGCAAACGCTTGCACAATTCGAACATGCGCGTTTCCACCAGGGTTCTGCCATCGGCGCCGGCCTCCAGCCCCTTGCCCACCTACGCCCTGTACGGCGAACCGGGCCGCACACAGGCCACCGACTGGCTGCACTGCGAGCGCATCGCCGAACGCAGCCAGCGCCATGACTGGGAGATCCGCCCCCATCGGCATGCGGCGCTGCTTCAAATTCTGCACATCCACCACGGCACTGCCCAGGCCTGGCTGGACGGCCGCAGCCAGGCGCTGCAAGGCCCCTGCGTGCTGCTGCTGCCGGCGCTGGTGCCGCACGGTTTCGTCTTCGCGCCCGACATCGACGGCACGGTGGTGACGGTGCTGGAGCAGCACCTGGCGCGGCTGCTGGCCGGCGCACCGGCACTGGCGGCGCAACTGGGCAGTTGGCGGCTGTGCGCGCTGCATGCCGCGGCGCCCGAGGCCGCAGCCCTGCAGTCGGTGGTCGGCCGGCTGCGTGCCGAGTTTGGCGCCACCAGCGACTGGCGCGAACTGGCGCTGGACGCCGCTCTGCTGCAGCTGGTCGTTCAACTGGGCCGTCTGCTGCCGGCCGCCGCAGCCGCCGCAAGCAGCCCAGGGCGTGCCGGCAGCCGTGCGCTGAGCCATGTGCGCCGGCTGCGCGCCCTGGTGGAGATGCAGTTCCGCCAGCAGCCGGGCCTGTCCGCGCTGGCGGCGGCGCTGGGCATCACGCCGACCCAGCTCAACCGGGTGTGCCACCAGGTGCTGGGGCATTCGGCACTGGGCGTGCTGCATGGCCGCCTGGTGCTGGAGGCCCAGCGCGACCTGGCCTACACCACGCTGTCGGTCAAGCAGATCGCGCTGGGCCTGGGCTTTGCCGACGCCGGCTACTTCAGCCGGTTCTTCCTGCGGCAGACAGGGCACACGCCCAGCGCCTGGCGGGCGCTGGCTGCGCGCTGAGCGCCTGGCGGGCGCTGTCCGCAGGCCGCAGCGCCCGGGCGCCGTGCGATCCGTCACGGACCGCCCGGCGGGTTCAAGTTCCGGCGGCTGCCTGCCGAAAGTCCAGCCATGCGGGCTGCTTGTCCGCGCCCCTGATCCTTTGCCGGAAGACCACAGGCCATGTCGCAGACGGTAGTGATTGACGACTTGCAAGTCGGGATGTTCGTGCACCTGGACCTGGGCTGGTGGGCGCACCCGTTCGCGCTGTCGAGCTTCGTGATCACCAGTCCGGACCAGATCACCACCATCCGCGGCCTGGGCCTGAAGCAACTGCGCTGGAGCCCCGACAAGAGCCGCCTGGCCGACACCCCACAGCCCCCGGGCGATGTGGGCGATGGCGATGCCATCGTGGTGGGCGGCGGTGCCCCGCACGCCGACGACGGTGCGCCGACGCCGCCGGTCGACACCGCGCAAGCCGGCGCTGCCGCAGGCCCTGCCGCTCCGACCCTGGTGGCCGTGCCGCCCGCCGCCCCCGGCCCGCAGGCGGCGCACCGCAGCGCCCTGGCCCAGCAGCATGCCGCGCGCGCACTGTGCGAGAAGCAATACGGCGAGGCTGGCCGCGCCTGGCACGCGGCCCAGCGCCTGGTGCCGCGTGCACCCGAGCAGGCCCGCGAGGTCACCGAGGCCCTGACCCGCGCGCTGCTGGACAAGCTGATGGTCGATCGCGAGATGTGCGTGCGGGTGATCAGCGACGCTGGCGGCGACCGGGTGTCGGGCCATGCGTTGAACGTGACCGTGATCGCCCTGTTGATGGGCCGGGTGTTCGGCTTCAGCGAGGACGAGATGTTGGACCTGGGCGTGGGCGCGCTGCTGCACGACGTGGGCAAGCTGGAGTTGCCCGACCGGGTGCGCCACGCCGACCTGCCGCTGAACCCGCGTGACCTGCAGGCCTACCGCGAGCATGTGGGCCTGGGCGTGGCCCTGGGCCAGCGCATGGGCCTGAGCGAAGGCGCGCTGGCGGTGGTGGCCCAGCACCATGAGATGGCCGACGGCAGTGGCTTCCCGGCCCGGCTGAACCTGGACCGCATGGCCATCGGCGCGCGCATCGTGTCGCTGATCAACCGCTACGACAACCTCTGCAACCCGGCCCAGGTGGCGGCGGCGCTGACCCCGCACGAGGCCCTGTCGCTGATCTTTGCGCAGACCCGCACCAAGTTCGACGCCACCATGCTCAACGCCTTCATCCGCATGATGGGGGTGTACCCGCCGGGGTCGCTGGTGCAGCTGACCGACGACCGCTATGCCACCGTGGTGAGCTGCAATTCCAGCCGCCCGCTCAAGCCGCGTGTGCTGGTCTGCGACACGAAGGTGCCGGTGGAGCAGGCCCTGCTGCTGAACCTGGACGGTTGCATGGACCTGGGCATCCGCCGCAGCCTGAAGGCCACCCAGCTGCCCGCCGCGGCGCGTGACTACTTGTCGCCGCGCCAGCGCATGGTGTATTTCTTCGAGCCGGTGCCCGCAGGCGCGGCCGAAGTCGACGAGGCCCTGGCCGCGTGAACCAGCCGCCCATCCACGACGCGCTGGCTGGCTGGCGCGCCCTGCTTGATGCCCTGGGCGAACCCGCCTGGCTGGTGGACGCCTGCGCGCTGCAGGTGCTGGCCATCAACGCCGAAGCCCTGGCCCTGCTGGGGCTGGCCGCGCCCGCGGTGCTGGGCCAGGCCGCCGATGGCCTGATCGCCACGCCCGAGGACCTGGCCTATTGGGACGAGGCCCGGGCGGCGGCCGCCCATTTGGGTCAGCGCGGCCCCGGGCCGTTGCTGTCGGACACCACGCTGGTGGATGCCGCCGGCCGCCTGGTGCAGGTGACGCGGCGCATCCGCGCGCTGGGCCCGGCCGACACCGCGCCGCAGGCCTACCTGGTGGTGGTGCACGACCGCAGCGCAGCGCAGCAGGAAGCCGATGCCCGCGAGCTGCTGCTGTCTGAGTTGCAGGCCACGCTGGAATCCACCGCCGACGGCATCCTGGTGACCGACCTGGCAGGCCGCATCCGCGCCTTCAACCGCCGCTTTGCGCAGATCTGGGGCCTGCCCGAGAGCCTGCTGACCGAGCGCCAGGACGATGCCGTCTACGACTGGATGCGCCGCAGCGTGGTCGACCCGGAGGCCTACACCCGGCGCCTGGGGCAGATCCACGAGGCCACGCTGCTGCAGGCCAGCGAGCGCATCACCCTGCATTCGGGCCAGGTGATCGAACGTGTGACCCAGCCGCAGCACTGCCGCGGCCGGCCCTGCGGGCGGGTGTGGTCGTTTCGCGACCACACCGACCTGGTCAGCGCCGGCCAGCGCATCGAGGCGCTGTCCAGCACCGATGCGCTGACCGGCCTGTTCAACCGCCGGCAGATGACCCAGGCCGTCACCGACGCCATCCGCCAGGCGCGCCGCAGCGCCGGCACCCTGGCCCTGCTGCTGCTGGACCTGGACCGCTTCAAGCAGATCAACGACAGTCTGGGCCATGCCGTGGGCGACCGGGTGCTGCTCGATTGCGCCGACCGCCTGAAGACCTGCCTGCGCCAGGGCGACGTGGTGGCGCGCATGGGCGGCGACCAGTTCGCTCTGCTGGTGCATGAGGCCGACAGCCGCGGCGCCGAATCCGCCGCCCGGCGTGTGCTGGACGCGGTGTCGCACCCCTGCTCGGTGGACGGCCTGCAGTTCACGCTGACCTGCAGCGTCGGCGTGGCGTTGTTCCCGGCGGACGGCAGCGACGCCGAGATGCTGGTGCGGCATGCCGAGTCGGCGATGCAGCGTGCCAAGCAGGGCGGGCGCGGCTGCTTCCGCTTCCACCAGGCGCACCAGGACGCCGACATGCGCCAGCGCATGCGGCTGGACCACGCCATGCGCCAGGCGCTGGCCAGCCAGCGCTTCCGCCTGCACTACCAGCCGCAGATCGACCTGAAGACCGGCAACGTGGTGGGCGCCGAAGCCCTGATCCGCTGGCGCGACCCCGAACTGGGCGAGGTGTCGCCCGGGCAGTTCATCCCGGTGGCCGAGGAGACCGGCTTCATCATCCCCATCGGCGACTGGGTGCTGGAGCAGGCGGTGCGCCAGGCCGCGCGCTGGCGCGATGCCGGCTTCGCGATGCCGGTGTCGGTCAACGTGTCGGCGCTGCAGTTCCAGCAGGCCGACTTCATCGACCGCGTGGCGTCGGTGCTGCGGGAGCACCAGCTGGCCGGTGCGCTGCTGGAGCTGGAGCTGACCGAGTCCATCCTGGTGCATGACGCCAACGACGCGCTGGCCCGGCTGAGCCTGTTGTCGCAGCTGGGCGTGCGCCTGGCGATCGACGACTTCGGCACCGGCTATTCGAGCCTGGCCTACCTGAAGCGCTTCCCGATCGACCGGTTGAAGATCGACCGCAGCTTCGTCAAGGGCCTGCCCGCCGACGAGAGCGACGGCGCCATCGTGCGTGCCATCGTGCAGCTGGCGCAGGCGCTGGCGATGAAGGTCATCGCCGAGGGTGTGGAGACCGAGCCACAGCGTGCCTACCTGCTGGAGCTGGGCTGCGACGAGTTCCAGGGTTTTCTGTATGCCCCGGCGCTGGACGCACGGAGCTTCGAGGAGCGGGTGCGTCCGGCCCGCAGCGGCCGCGGCAAGCCGCGCCTGAGCCTGGTGGTGCGCTGAGGATCTGCCCGCATGCTTGCAGGCAAGCTCGTCAGCGCGCGCCGGCGGGGCACGGGTGCACAATCAGCGCTGGCCCCGGCCTGGCCGGGGACGGGGACGGGACGGGGCAGCGATGATCTACAAGTTCAAGAGCAAGGCCAGCGGCGACATCATCATGATGGCCGCCACCGGTGACGCGTTGATGCGCGCCATCGGCCGCGAACCCGCCCCCAAGGGCATCATCGAGCCGGCATCCATGCCAGCGGCCATGGCCGCCATCGAGCAGGCCGTGCTGGCCGACGAGGCCGCCCGCGCCGCGGCCGAGCGCGAGGCGGCTGACCGCGGCGAGCGTCTGGCTCCGCGCGAGGGCGTGGCCCTGCGCCAGCGCCTGTGGCCGATGCTGGACATGCTCAAGCGCTCTGGCGCTGCCGGCGAGCCGGTGGTGTGGGGCGTCTAGACGACCTGTTGGAAATCCCGCCGATGAAGATCTGGAGTGATGCCTGGAGCAATGGCGAATCCATGCCGCCGCGGTTTGCCGCAGGCCGCCTGACCGACACCGGCGTCGCCTTCTCCGACAACCTGAGCCCCCCACTGGCCTGGAGCGAACTGCCCGCCGGCACCCGGTCCCTGGTGCTGGTGTGCCATGACTTCGACGTGCCCAGCCGCACCGACGACGTCAACCAACCCGACCGCGAGGTGCCGGTCGACCTGCCGCGGGTGGACTTCTTCCACTGGCTGCTCATCGACCTGCCGCCCACCATCAACAGCCTGGCCGAAGGCCAGTGGAGCCGCGGCTTCACCCCGCGCGGCAAACCCGGCCCGGCCACCGACGGCCCGGCACGCCAGGGCCTGAACGACTACACCGGCTGGTTTGCCGGCGACGCGGACCATGCTGGCCGCTACTTCGGCTACGACGGCCCGTTTCCGCCATTCAACGATTCGCTGGTGCACCACTACCTGTTCGCGCTGTATGCACTGGACGTGCCTCGGCTGGCGATCGACGGCGACTTCACCGGCGCCCAGGTGCGCGACGCGCTGGCCGGCCACGTGCTGGGCGCGGCCACGCTGTCGGGCACTTACACCCTCAACCGCCGCCTGCGCACCCTTTGATGCAGGCCACCCGCCTGGTCGTCATCCGCCATGGTGAGACGGCGTGGAATGCCGAAGGCCGCCTGCAGGGCCACCAGGACATCCGGTTGAATGCGCTGGGCCTGCGTCAGGCGGTCAGCCTGGTTGCTGCGCTGGCCGATGAGGGCTTGGCCGCCGTGGTGGCCAGCGACCTGCAGCGCGCCTGGCAGACCGGGGCCGCCTTGGCCACCGGCCTGGGCCTGCCGCTGCATGCCGAGCCTGGCTTGCGCGAGCGCTGCTTCGGCATGCTCGAAGGCCTGACCCATGCCGAGATCGAGGCGCAGTGGCCCGACCACGCGCGCCGCTGGCGCCACCGCGAGCCAGGCTTTGCGCCTGCTGGCGGTGAAAGCCTGGTGGACTTCCAGGCGCGCTGCCTGGCCACGGTTGGCCGCGTGGCGGCCGCCTTTGCCGGCCAGACCGTGGCGCTGGTGTGCCACGGTGGCGTGCTCGACGGGCTGTACCGCGCCGCCACCCATGTGGCGCTGGACCGGCCACGCAGCTGGCCACTGGGCAATGCCAGCATCAACCGGCTGCTGCACACGCCGCAGGGTCTGGCCCTGGTGGGCTGGAACGACAGCGCCCATCTCGACGGCATTGCCGCCGACGACGTCTCGGCCTGATCGGCCGCACCGGTGCATTTGGCGGCGCCCCGTGCAGATGGTGGCCGCCGGGGCATGGGCGTGCAGGGCCGCACGGTTGGTGCCCAACCAGGTCGGCCAGCGCCCTGCTGCTGTGGCCGCCTGCGGCCGATAACGGGGCAGACCATGCGCGCCCTGCGATCACGCCTTCCGTTGACCCGCCGGCCCCAGCCGGGCGTCACCTTGCCCGACGTGATGGTCGCTCTGGCGGTGGTCGGCCTGCTGGCCGCCCTGGCGTACCCCAGCTACCAGCAGCAGTTTGCCAAGGGCCGCCGCACCGATGCCAGGCAATCGCTGCTGGAGCTGTCGCAACGGATGGAGCGCCATCACACCGAGCGTGGCACCTATGTGGGCGCGGCACTGGGCCAAGGCGGGCTGTTCCCAGGCGTGAGCAGCGGTGGCCACTATGACCTGTCGATCGCCGCGCAGACATTGGACGGGTTCACCGTCAGGGCCACGCCGCGTGGTGCACAGGTGGGCGACGCTTGCGCCAGCTTTCTCTACAACCAGGTGGGCGATCAGAGCGTCAGTGGCGACGCCACGCTCAGCGCGGTGAAGTGTTGGCATTGATCCTGCGGTGGCTGGCTGCAGCCACCACGGACCGGGCCCGCCCGCCGGGTCAGTCCCCGAACAGCCCGCCGGCCGCCTGCGGCGGCGCCACACCCAGGTGGCGGTAGGCTGCCAGGGTGGCGATGCGTCCGCGCGGCGTGCGCTGCAGGAAGCCCTGCATGATCAGGTAGGGCTCGATCACGTCCTCGATCGTGCCGCTTTCCTCGCCGATCGCCGCGGCCACGTTGTCCAGCCCCACCGGGCCGCCGTCGAAGCGGTGCACCACCGCTTCCAGCAGCTTGCGGTCCATCAGGTCGAAGCCCTCGGGGTCGACGTCCAGCATCTGCAGCGCCAGGTCGGCGATCTGGCGGGTGATCACGCCGTCGGCCTTGACCTCGGCGTAGTCACGCACCCGGCGCAGCAGGCGGTTGGCGATGCGCGGCGTGCCGCGGCTGCGGCGGGCGATCTCGAACGCACCTTCGGCCTGGATCGGCACGTTCAGCAGCCCGGCCGAGCGCTTGACGATGGTGCCCAGTTCGGCCGGGGTGTAGAACTCCAGCCGCGCCACGATGCCGAAGCGGTCGCGCAGCGGATTGGTCAGCATGCCGGCGCGGGTGGTGGCGCCCACCAGGGTGAAGGGCTGCAGGTCCAGCTTGATGCTGCGCGCCGCCGGTCCCTCGCCGATCATGATGTCGATCTGGTAGTCCTCCAGTGCGGGGTAGAGGATCTCCTCGACCACGGGCGACAGGCGGTGGATCTCGTCGATGAACAGCACGTCGTTCTTCTCGAGATTGGTCAGCAGGGCGGCCAGGTCCTTGGGCTTTTCCAGCACCGGGCCGCTGGTCTGGCGCAGGTTCACGCCCAGCTCGGCGGCGATGATGTGGGACAGCGTGGTCTTGCCCAGCCCCGGCGGGCCGAACAGCAGCACATGGTCGAGCGCCTCGTCGCGCTTCTTGGCCGCGCCGATGAAGATCTCCAACTGCTCACGCGCCTTGGCCTGGCCGATGTAGTCGGCCAGCAGCTTGGGGCGCAGCGCGCGCTCCTGCGCTTCTTCCTGCGGCGATTGGCGGGCCGCGCTCACCACCCGGGGGCCGGTGTTCCCGGGGGGGGCGGCAAAGTCGTCGGTCTGGATGCCCATCCAGTGATTGTGGCGCAGGTCGGGCTGTGAAGCTCAGCCGCGCGCCCGGGTCACTTCGACAGTGACTTCATCGCCAGCTTGATGCCGTCGCTCACGCCCACGTCGGGCGGCAGCAGCTTCAATGCGGCGCCGGCGTCCTTGTCGCTGTAGCCCAGCGCGATCAGGGCCTGCACGATGTCGGCCTGGGCGTCGCTGGTGATGGACGCGCCGGGCAAGCCCAGGTCAGGCGCCAGCTTGCCTTTTAGTTCAAGCAGCAGGCGCTCGGCTGTCTTCTTGCCGATGCCCGGCACCTTGACCAGGCGCGCGGCCTGTTGCTGGGCCACCGCCTGGGTCAGCTCCTGCACCGACAGGCCCGACAGCACACCCAGCGCCATGCGCGGGCCGATGCCCGAGATCTTGATCAGCTGGCGGAAGGTGCCGCGCTCGGCGGCAGTGAGGAAGCCGAACAGCTGCTGGGCGTCCTCGCGCACCACGAAGTGCGTCAGCAGCGTGACGCGTTCACCCAGCGCGGGCAGGTTGTAGAAGCTGCTCATCGGCACATCGACTTCATAGCCGACGCCTTGCACATCGATGAGCACCTGGGGCGGAGTCTTCTCCGCCAGCTGGCCAGTCAGTCGTCCGATCATGCGGACGATTGTGACCGACGGCTATCGGCGGAACAGGCCGAGGCGCTGCGCTTCCAGCGCCGCCTCGGCGCGCGAGCTCACGTTGAGCTTGCGGTAGATCTGCTTCACGTAGTCGGCGATGGTGTGGCGGCTCAGGCCCAGCTGCACACCGATCTCGGGCAGGGTGAAGCCCTTGGCCACGCGCAGCAGCACTTCGCTTTCGCGCTCGGTCAACGACACCGCCGGCATGGCGTTGGTCAGCGGCAGGTTCTGGCTGGCGAAGTACTTGATGACCTTGCGGGCGATGGACGGCGACAGCGGTGGCTCGCCCTGGCTGATGCGCTGCAATTGCTCGGTGATCAACTCGCGGGATTGTTCCTTCAAGATATAGCCGTAGGCACCGGCCTGCAGCGCCGGGAACAGGTGCTCGTCGTCATCATGGATGGTGACCACCACACACTGGGCTTCGGGCTGCACGTCGCGCAGCTTGGCCACCACGTCGGTGCCGCTGCCGTCGGGCAGGCCCAGGTCGCACAGGGCCAGGTCGAAGCGCAGGCCCTGCACCTGCAGCAGCGCGTCCTGCACGCGTGAACACTCGGTGATGCGAGCGTTGGGGAAGACTTGCAGCACCAGGCTCTTGAGCCATGCGCGGATCTCTGGCAGGTCTTCCAGCAGCAGGATGTTGTTCACGGGCATGCGGTCCATCGCGGCCCCATGCCGCACCCAAACGATGCTAGCAGCGGGCTACCGCGCCGTGGTGTGCTGCTCGAGCGGCAACGTGAGACGTATCACGGTTCCATAGCCTGGGCCCGACTCGACCAGGCATTGCCCCTGCAACTGCTTGGCGCGGCCCTTCATGCTGGCCATGCCGTGGCCCTTGTCGAGCCGCCCGTCCAGCTCGGTGGGGATGCCGCGGCCGTTGTCCTGCACCACCAGTTGGAAGTCGCCGTTGTCGATGGTGCAGCGCACGCTGCACTGCGAGGCGCCGCTGTGCTTGATGATGTTGCTGACCGCCTCGCGCAGGATGCGCGTGGTCTGCACATAGGCGCGTGACGACAAGGTCTGTGGCACCTCGTCGTCCGACGGTGCGCTCCATTCGCCCTGCACGCCCGACTGCTGCAGCCGCATCACCACCTCGGCACGCCAGTCGCCCAGCGCGTCGAGCAGCTTCACCGGCTTGCCGGTCAGGCCACGCACCGACAGGCGCATCTCCTCCAGCGCCTCGCGCGCCAGGGTGCTGATGCGCTGGTCATCGCTGGTGTGCACGATGGTCAGCAGCTTGGCACCCAGGTCGTCATGCAGGTCGGCGGCAATGCGCTTGCGCTCGCGGTCGGTCACCTGTTCCACCTTCAGCTCCGACAGCTGGGCGAAGTTGCGCTCGATCTGGGCTGTGGCCTCGCGGATGCGCACTTCCAGCTCTGCGCGGGTCTGCTCGGCGGTCTGGAAGGCGCGGCCGTACTGCTGCACCAGGCGCAGGCCCAGCGCCAGGAAGCCCAGCGCCGGCAGCAACTGCGCCACATGCAGCAGCCGGCTGTCCAGGCGCCAGCCCAGGGCGATCAGGTCCACCAGCAGCGACAGCGCCACCACGCCCATCAGCGCAGCCATCGGCCACAGCTGGCGGCTGCGCTGGCGCTGTGACTGCACCAGGTAGAACACCGCCGCCGCCAGGGACTGGGCTGCCAGTGCGGCAAACCACAGGCCCGAGGCCATGTGCAGGCGCTGTGGTCCCAGCGCCAGCAGCGTGGTCGGCATCAGCAGGCATTGCGCTGGCAGCGCCACGTCCAGCCAGCGCATGCGGTGGCCCGCATACCGCATGAGGAACTGCACGGTCGCCAGCGTGATGAAGGCCATCAACCCGGCCAACATCAGTTCGGCCGTGGCGTTGCCCACCGGCAGGTCGCCCGCCCACAGGCGCGCCAGCAGCAGCGACCAGCCCACCATCAGCGCGCCGAAGTAGGCCAGGTAGCTTTGTGCCCGGTTGAACCAGCCCATCACGAACATGAAGCTGCCCATCAGCACCAGGGCGCCGCTCATCACCTCAGGCAGGCGGATGGCCAAGATCAGCTGCCGTGCGTGGTGGTCGGCCACGGTTGCGTAGGCGCCGAAGACCACGGCCGACAAGCCACCCGCGCGCTGGCGCGAGCTGACCTCGGCCAGCGCATAGCCGCGAATGCGCAGCTCCAGCACATTGCCCTCTGGCTGCAACAGCGCTGCCGGCACGGCCACCAGTTGCGGGCGGTGGCAGTGGCGCGACACCGGCTCGCCGAAGCGGCCGCCCTCATGGATCATCTGGCCGTTCAGCCAGACGGCCAGCACGCTGCAGGCGCGTTCCACCGACAGGCCGTACAGCGCGCTGCTGCCGGCGCCCGCCGCGGGTGTGGGCAGCGCTAGCCGGTAGGCCACCACGCCCTGCTGGCTGGGCCGGCTGCTGGCCCAGTCATCCGGCAATGGCACGGCCTGGGCGCGGCTCCAGTCGGCAGGCGTTGCCGTGGGGCCGGTCGGCAGCGCCAGCATGCGGGCCTGGGTCAGCAGTTGCACCGGCCCGGCCCAGGCGTTGCCGGCCGCCAGCAGCAGCAAGGCCAAGAGTGCCGGCCACAGGGCCCGCCATGGCGCATGCGGTTGGCGGGCGGGCAGGGCAGGCAGCGGCATGGAAGTCGATTGTCCGTGATGCGACATTGCGTAATCGGCGGAGAATCCGCGCCCCAACCCCACATTCCCGCGTCCGCCGACCGGCCAGCACCGTGATCCTGCGACACCACTTCGAGCCCACCGACAACAACCGCCTGGCCCACCTGAGCGGCGCGTTCGATGCCAACTTGCGCAGCATTGAGGCCGCTCTGGCCGTGCGCATCAGCCGGCGCGAGTCCGCCTTCCGGGTCGAGGGCGGCCGGGCCGAGGCCACGCGCGCCCTGGCGCTGCTGCAGGCGCTGTATGAACGCGCGGCCCGGCCGATCGCGCCAGAGACCCTGCAACTGGCCCTGGTGGAAGCGCGCAGCGCGGCCACCGCCGTGTCAGGCGCCGACCAGCCTGCGCTGCCGCCTGGCGCCGAGGACATCAGCCTGCACACCCGGCGTGCCGACCTGCGCGGGCGCACGCCCAACCAGGTGCAGTACCTGCACCACATCCTCAGCCACGACATCACCTTCGGCATCGGCCCGGCCGGCACCGGCAAGACCTATCTGGCGGTGGCCTGCGCGGTCGACGCGCTGGAGCGCAGCGGCGTGCAGCGCGTCATCCTCACCCGCCCGGCGGTGGAGGCCGGCGAGCGCCTGGGCTTTCTGCCTGGCGACCTGTCGCAGAAGGTCGACCCTTACCTGCGGCCGCTGTACGACGCGCTGTACGACCTGATGGGCTTCGACCGGGTGCAGGTGGCCTTCGAGAAGGGCTTGCTCGAGATCGCGCCGCTGGCCTTCATGCGCGGGCGCACGCTCAACCATGCCTTTGTCATCCTGGACGAGGCGCAGAACACCACGCCCGAGCAGATGAAGATGTTTCTCACCCGCATCGGCTTCGGCAGCCGTGCGGTGGTGACCGGCGACGTCAGCCAGGTCGACCTGCCCAAGGGCAGCGCCAGCGGCCTGATCGACGCTGCTGCCGTGCTGCAGGACGTGCGCGGCATTGCGTTCAGCCACTTCAGCTCGGCCGATGTGGTGCGCCACCCGCTGGTGGCGCGCATCGTCGATGCTTACGACGCGGCAGGCACCAGCCGCAGGCGGCCATGATCCGCCGCGCCGATCTGCAGCTGTCGCTGCAGTTTGCCGACCCCACGCTGCGCGCCCTGCTGCCGCGTCACCGGGTGCAGCGCTGGCTGTGCGCCGCGCTGGACGCGCCGGCCGAGATCACGGTGCGCCTGGTGGCCGACGACGAAGGCCGGCAACTCAACCGCGACTTCCGGCAGAAGGACTACGCCACCAACGTGCTCACCTTCGACTACCAGCATGCGCCGGTGGTGGTGGCCGACCTGGTGCTGGCCACCGGCGTGCTGCAGCGCGAGGCCACCGACCTGGGCCTGGCCGTGGCGGACCATGCGGCCCACCTGCTGGTGCATGGCGCCCTGCATGCGCAAGGCTTCGACCATGAAGACGACGACGAGGCCGAGGTGATGGAAGCCCGCGAGACCGCGATCCTGCGCGGCTTGGGGCTGCACGACCCGTACGGTTGAGCCCCTCGGCCGGCGGGTACGCCAGCCGATCCCCCGGGTGGATCGCGGGCCGGCTTGGGGCGGCCCGGCGCTCGGCCCGCCCCCGCTGCGACAAGCAAGTCAGCCCTGCTTCAGCTTGCGCGCCGCATCCAGCGCGAAGTAGGTCAGCACGCCGTCGGCGCCGGCGCGCTTGAAGGCCAGCAGGCTCTCCATCATCACGGCGTCGCCGTCGAGCCAGCCGTTGGCGGCGGCGGCCTTCAGCATCGCGTACTCGCCGCTCACCTGGTACGCAAAGGTGGGCACGCGGAATTCGTCCTTCACCCGGCGCACGATGTCCAGGTAGGGCATGCCGGGTTTGACCATCACCATGTCGGCGCCCTCGGCCAGGTCCAGGCCCACCTCGCGCAGCGCCTCGTCGCTGTTGCCCGGGTCCATCTGGTAGGCCTTCTTGTCGCTCTTGCCCAGGTTGGCGGCCGAGCCCACCGCGTCGCGGAAGGGGCCGTAGAAGGCGCTGGCGTACTTGGCGCTGTAGGCCATGATGCGGGTGTGGATGTGGCCAGCGCCTTCAAGCGCCTGGCGGATGGCGCCGATGCGGCCGTCCATCATGTCGCTGGGCGCGACGATGTCCACACCGGCGCCAGCCTGCACCAGGGCCTGCTTGGTCAGCACCGCCACGGTGGCGTCGTTGATGATGTAGCCGGTCTCATCCAGCAAGCCGTCCTGGCCGTGGCTGGTGAACGGGTCCAGCGCCACGTCGCACAGCACGCCCAGCTGGGGGAACCGGTCCTTCAGCGCGCGCACGGTGCGCGGCACCAGGCCGTCTGGGTTGGTGGCCTCGCGGCCGTCGGGCGTCTTCAGCTCGGGGGCGATGACCGGGAACAGCGCGATCACCGGCACCCCCAGCTGCACGCACTGCTCGGCCAGGCCCATCAGCCGGTCGATCGACAGGCGCTGCACGCCGGGCATGCTGGGCACGTCCTGCACCCGGTCATGGCCGTCGTGCACGAACACCGGCAGGATCAGGTCGCTGGCGTGCAGGTGGTGTTCACGCACCAGGGCGCGGGTGAAGGCGTCGCGGCGCAGGCGGCGCGGCCGGCTCGCCGGAAAGGCAGGCAGGGGTGGCAGGGCCATGGTGTCAATGCTCCTGTTGAAATAGGTTGTCGACAGCATTCTCGGCTGTCACGTGGCAGCGCCGGTCGCCTGCATGACATGCGCCCGTGCCCTGCTGTGACAGCACTTGGCGCACGGAGTCAATCTGCTAATATAGTATTGGGTTGTTGTCGAAAGGCACCTGCCCCCTGCTTTTCCTCCCTGAGCAGGTGCCTTGGCGTGATGACAGCGACAAGGCTTACCACCCCAGTCCCCGTGGCTGGGGTTCTTTTTTTGGGGCCTGCGCCGACTGCCGATAATGCGGTGGATGAGCTCAGCCTACCTGTGGATCCAGGCTTTCCACATCGTCTTCGTCTCCAGCTGGTTTGCTGGCCTGTTCTATCTTCCACGCATCCTGGTCAATCTGGCGATGGTGCCTGCCGACAGCCATGCCGAGCGCGAGCGCCTGCTGCTGATGGGGCGCAAGCTTTACCGGTTTGCCAACATCCTGATGCTGGTGGCCTTGGCGCTGGGTGCCTGGCTCTGGCTCGGCTACGGCGCGGGCCGGTTTGCTGGCAGCGGCTGGCTGCATGCCAAGCTGGCCCTGGTGGTGGTGGTGATCGGCTACCAGCACATGTGCCGCGGCCACCTGCGCCGGTTCGAGCAATGCAGCAACCAGCGCAGCCACAAGTGGTTCCGTGTGTTCAACGAGGTGTCGGTGCTGTTGTTCATCGGCATCGTGGTGCTGGCTGTCGTCAAGCCGTTCTAGTCCGGAGAGCGCAGCATTGCGGGCCAGCCCAGCCAGACCACGCAGCTCGGCTGTGCCCCTGGCCTGGGCATGGGCCGGGTTGATCGTCTACGCCAGCCTGTTCCCGTTCGACGGCTGGCGCTGGCCGCCCGGCATGCCAGCCTGGCAACTGCTTCACCTGCCATGGCCGCGCTACTTCATCCCGTTCGATATCACCGGCAACCTGCTGGCCTACGCGCCGCTGGGTGCGCTGGTGGCGCTCGGCCAGCTGCGCCTGGGCCGTCGCCCGCTGGCGGCGTTGGCGCTGGCGGTGCTTCTGGGTGCCAGCCTGTCGTATGCGATGGAGCTCATCCAGCAGTTGCTGCCGCCGCGGGTGCCGTCGCTGCTGGATTGGGTGCTCAACCTCGCTGGCGCCATGCTGGGCGCGCTGCTGGCCATGCTGGCGCAGGCCCTGGGCCTGCTGCGGCGCTGGCAGGCCGCACGCGACCGCTGGCTGGAGCACGGCAACGCCGGTGCACTGGCGTTGCTGGTGCTGTGGCCTGTGGCCCTGTTGTTTCCGACGCCATGGCCTCTGGGCCTGGGTCAGGTGGGCGATGTGCTGCGGGATGCATTGGCGGCGCTGCTGGCCGATGTGCCCTGGGCGCAGCCGGTGTCGGACTGGCTGGTGCCATCGCTCCAGGCGTCCGCAGCCCAGTCGCCGCAGGCCGAGGCGGTGACAGTGATGCTGGGCCTGCTCGGCCCGTGCCTGCTGGCGTTTGCCGCGGCCCGGCCGGGCTGGCGGCGCCTGGGCCTGGCGCTGGGCGCCACGGCGATGGCGGTGGGCGGCACAACGCTCTCGACGTTGCTGAACTTCGGTCCGGACCATGCCCTGGCCTGGCGCACACCTGGCACGTTGGCGGCGATGGGCGTGGCACTGATGCTCGCGCTGGCATGTCTGTGGTTGCGCCCGAGGCTGGCCGGGGCGCTGGCCCTGGTGGTGCTGAGCGGCCTGGTGGTGCTGGTGCACGGCGCGCCCACCGACCCCTACTTCGCCGACAGCCTGCAGGGCTGGGAGCAGGGCCGTTTTGTGCGCTTCCACGGCGTGGCGCAGTGGTTGGGCTGGCTGTGGCCTTATGCCGCCATTGCCTGGCTGCTGGTGCGTGCCGGCCGGCGCTGACCGGGCACGCACCCACCGATGCACGGCCCGGGTTTCCCCAGGGCGCTCTCTACAATCAGATCCCCATGAGCTATTACCAGCACCACATCTTCTTCTGCCTCAACCAGCGCAGCAATGGTGAGGCCTGTTGCGCCGACCATGCGGCGCAGACTGGCTTCGACCACTGCAAGCAACGCGTCAAGGCCGCGGGCTTGGCTGGTGTGGGCGGCGTGCGGGTCAACAAGGCCGGTTGCCTGGACCGCTGCGCCGGTGGCCCGGTGGCCGTGGTCTACCCCGAAGAGACCTGGTACACCTTCGTCGACAACGCCGACATCGACGAGATCGTCGAATCGCACCTGAAGCACGGCAAGCCGGTCGAGCGCCTGCGCCTGCCGCCTGACGTGGGCCGCTGAGCGCGGCGCGCGGCATGAAGCAGGACACCCAGCGCAGCAGCGTCGCCGGCCCGGCCGGTGCGCTGGAGTGCGCCACCGATCTGCCTGCCGAGCCGCCGCGCGGCACGGTGGTGCTGTGCCATCCGCATCCGCAGTTCGGCGGCACGCTCGACAACAAGGTGGTGCAGACCCTGGCGCGCGCTTTCCTGCAACTGGGCTACCGGGCGGTGCGGTTCAACTTCCGGGGCGTGGGCACGTCGGGCGGCCAGTGGGACGAAGGCCGCGGCGAGGTGGACGATGCCCTGGCCGTGATCGCCGCCGAGCGCGCAGCCCACCCCGGCCTGCCGCTGGCGCTGGGCGGCTTCTCGTTCGGGGGTTACGTCGCTGCGCAGGCTGCCGACCGCCTGCAGGCGTCGGGCCAGCCCGTGCAGCGCCTGGTGCTGGTGGGCCCGGCCACCAGCCGCTTCGCCATGCCCGCTGCCGTGGCGCCCGACACTGTCGTCATCCACGGCGAGTCCGACGATGTGGTGCCGCTGTCGTCCACCTTGGACTGGGCCCGGCCACAGGTGCTGCCGATCATCGTCTTGCCCGGCGTCGGCCATTTCTTCCATGGCCAGCTGCCGCTGCTGAAGGCCCAGGTCGTGCAGGCCTGGAACCACTGAGCCCGTCTCCCACACCGTCTGCCCCCCCGGACCCTGATGAACCGATTGCTGCTGAACCTGCTGAACCTGCTGGCCCTGCTGCTGGCCTGCGTTTCCCTGTTGCCCGCCCATGCCCAGGCGCCGGTGCCACCCGAGGTGGCCGCCAAGGCTTACTTGCTGCTGGACGTGCAGAGCGACCAGGTCCTGGCCGAGCGCCAGGCCGATGTCCAGGCCGACCCCGCATCGCTGACCAAGCTGATGACGGCCTGGCTGGTGTTCGACGCGCTCAAGGCCAAGAAGCTGACGCTGGAGCAGACGCTGCCGGTGTCGGTGCGCGCCTGGTCCGAGCGCAAGGGTGGCGGGTCGCTGATGTTCATCGACCCGAAGATGACGCCCAAGGTTGACGAACTGCTGCGCGGCATGATTGCCGTGTCGGGCAATGACGCCGCGGTGGCGCTGGCCGAGGGGGTGGGCGGCTCGCTCGACGGCTTTGTCGCGTCGATGAATCGCCAGGCCCAGGCCTGGGGCCTGAAGAACACCCAGTTCAAGAACGTGACCGGCCTCACCGAGCCTGGCCACTACAGCAGTGCCCGTGATCTGGCGGTCATTGCTGTGCGCATCGTGCGCGACTTCCCCGAGCACTACGCCAACTACTACGCCCTGCGCAACTACACCTTCAACCTCATCAAGCAGGACAACCGCAACATGCTGTTGGGGCGCGACCCCGCGGTCGATGGCATGAAGACCGGCTACACCGAAGCCGCCGGCTACTGCCTGGTGGCGAGCGCGCAGCGCGACTTCCCCAACGGCAAGCGCCGCCTGATCAGCGTGGTGATGGGTACCGCCTCACGCGAGGCACGGGCCAGCGAGAGCCAGAAGCTGCTGAACTGGGGCTACAGCGCCTGGGATGCGGTGCGCCTGTTCGATGGCGGCAAGGCTGTGGCCACCGTGCCGGTGTGGAAGGGCCAGGCGGCCACCGCCGCGCTGGGTGCGCAGCAGCCGGTGCTGGTCACCGTGCCCAAGGGCGAAGGCGACAAGCTCAAGACTGCCATCGCCCGCACCGACCCCCTGGTGGCCCCGCTGACCCAAGGTCAACGCGTGGGCACGATCGAGGTCACCAACACCGCCGGCACCAAGCTGGTCAGTGTGCCGCTGATGGTGGTGCAGGCGGTGCCCGAAGCCGGCCTGCTGGGCCGCGCCTGGGACTCGATCCGCCTGTGGATCAAGTGATCTGGATCCAGCCGGCCCGCGGTCGTTCCGCTAAGCTGGCCGGGACGCCACCCCCCAAAGGCCTGCCATGACCGCCCCTGTCCTGCCTGACACCCTGTGCCACCTGAACGGCCAGACGCTGCCGCTGCGCGACGCCAAGATCTCGGTGCTCGACCGGGGTTTCATCTTTGGCGACGGCATCTACGAGGTGATCCCGGTCTACGGCCGGCGCTGCTTCCGGTTCGACGAGCACATGGCCCGGCTGGCGCGCAGCCTGGACAAGCTGCGCATCCCCAACCCGCACAGCCGCGACGGCTGGCTGGCCCTGGTGCGTGAACTGGTGGCAGCCCAGCCAGCCGACGACCAGCTGGTCTACATCGAGATCACCCGCGGCGTGGCGCTGCGTGACCACGTGATGCCCGCGGGCATCACGCCGACCGTGTTCGTGATGACCAGCCCGATGAAGTCGCCCTCGGCCGAACAGCGCCATGCCGGCGTGGCCTGCGTCACGGCGCGGGATTTCCGCTGGGAGCGCGGCGACATCAAGAGCATCTCGCTGCTGGGCAACGTGCTGGCACGGCAGATCTCGGCCGACCATGGCGCGGTGGAAACCGTGATGTTCCGCGACGGCTGGCTCACCGAGGCCGCCGCCAGCAATGTGTGGGTGGTGCATGAAGGCGCGCTGCTGGGTCCGCCCAAGAGCGAGCACGTGCTCGAAGGCATCCGCTACGACCTGCTGGCCGAGTTGTGCGCCGAGGTGGGCATCGCCTACAACCTGCGGCCGATCGCCGAAAGCGATGTGCGCGCCGCCGACGAGCTGATCCTGACCTCGGCCACCAAGGAGGTGCTGCCCGTCACCCGGCTGGACGGCGAGCCGGTGGGACACGGTGCGCTGCGCGGCAAGCCCGGCCCGGTGTATGCCCGCCTGCATGAGGCCTACCAGCGCGCCAAGCTTGAACAGTCGACCTGAGCCCCCAGCTGCTTGCCATGGCCACCGTTCCGCCCCCGATCCCGCCCGATCAATCGCTGATCACCTACCCCAGCGCCTTTCCGATCAAGGTGATGGGTGCCCAGGTGCCCGGCTACCTCGAGGCGATGGTGGCCGTGGCGCGTCAGTTCGACCCTGGGTTTGACGCCGGCAGCGTCGAGCAGCGGCGCAGCAGCGGCGGCAAGTACCTGGGCCTGACGCTCACCGTCACCGCCACCAGCCGGGAGATGCTTGACGAGCTGTACCGCACGCTCAGCACCCACCCGATGGTCAAGGTGGTGCTGTAGCGCTGCCGGCTGTATGCTGATCCGCACGCTGGGCCGCCAGGCCTATGCGCCCACCGTGGACGCGATGCGCGCCTTCACCGAGACACGCCAGCCCGACACACCCGACGAGCTGTGGCTGGTCGAGCACGACCCGGTCTACACCCAGGGCCTGGCCGGCAAGGCCGAGCACCTGCTCGATGCCGGCGCTATCCCGGTGGTGCCCACCAACCGCGGGGGGCAGGTCACCTACCACGGCCCCGGCCAGGTGGTGGCTTACCCGCTGGTCGACCTGAAACGGCTGGGCATCTACGTCAAGGAGTTTGTCTACAGGCTCGAGAGCGCGGTGATCAAGGTGCTGGAATCGCATCAGATCACCGGCCACCGGGTCGTCGGTGCGCCCGGCATCTATGTGCGCCTGGCCGACCCCGGCAGCCATGCCCGGCTGACTGGCCCGGCGCCGGGCGGCGACCGCTCCGTCCACCAGTTTGCCGGCCTGGGCAAGGTGGCGGCGCTGGGCATCAAGGTCAGCCGGCACTGCACTTACCACGGCGTGGCGCTGAACGTGGCGATGGACCTGGCACCGTTTGCCGGCATCAACCCTTGCGGCTATGCAGGCCTGCAGACAGTCGACCTCGCTAGACTCGGGGTTTCCACCGACTGGGCCGCGGTGGCGCAGCAACTGGGCAGCCGCCTGGCTGCGCAGTTCACGCCCTGACACTCTCCTCACCGCCTGCGGGCACGCACCACCATGGCCACCGACCACACCATCCGCGAAGCCCAGCCCGCCGCCAGCTACGACGCCACGGCCAAGCAGAAGGCACAGGCCAAGACCGCGCGCATCCCCATCAAGGTGGTGGCCGCCGAGACATTGAAGAAGCCCGACTGGATCCGTGTGAAGGCCGGCAGTCCCAGCACCCGCTTCTACGAGATCAAGCAGATCCTGCGCGAGCACAAGCTGCACACGGTGTGCGAGGAAGCCAGCTGCCCGAACATCGGCGAATGCTTCGGCCAGGGCACCGCCACCTTCATGATCATGGGCGACAAGTGCACCCGGCGCTGCCCGTTTTGCGATGTGGGACACGGCCGGCCCGACCCGCTGGACGCCAGCGAGCCGGGCAACCTGGCCAAGACCATCGCTGCGCTGAAGCTGAAGTACGTGGTCATCACCAGCGTCGACCGCGATGACCTGCGCGACGGCGGCGCCGGCCACTTCGTCGACTGCATCCGCCAGGTGCGTGAGCAATCCCCCGCCACCCGCATCGAAATCCTGGTGCCCGACTTCCGTGGCCGCGACGACCGCGCGCTCGACATCCTGAAGGCCGCCCCGCCCGATGTGATGAACCACAACCTGGAAACCGCGTCTCGGCTGTACAAGGAAGCGCGCCCGGGCAGTGACTACGCCTTCAGCCTGAACCTGCTGAAGAAGTTCAAGGCGCTGTTCCCGCACATCCCCACCAAGAGCGGCATCATGGTCGGCCTGGGCGAGACCGACGACGAGATCCTGCAGGTGATGCGCGACATGCGCGCACACGACATCGACATGCTCACCATCGGCCAGTACCTGGCCCCCAGCGGCCACCACCTGCCGGTGCGCCGCTACGTGCACCCCGACACCTTCAAGATGTTCGAGGCCGAGGCGCAGAAGATGGGCTTCAGCCACGCCGCCGTGGGCGCGATGGTGCGCAGCAGCTACCACGCCGACCAGCAGGCCTCTGGCGCGGGCGTTATCAGCGACCATAAGTAAAAGAGAAAAACCAAAAGATCGCGAGAAAATCAGCTAGGTGCTCGACGCGGGAGCGACGAAGTGATCGGCCCTGAAGCTCCGCCTGCGCTGCTACGGATCAGTGCACTTCCAGCCGGTGAATCCACCTGGCGTGTGGACTGGTTTGGCGATTTGAGCTACCCGTCTCGCTCTACGCGCAGTAACCAACCTTCGATGACAGTTTGGCTGTCAAAGGTGGTGGATCCTCAGTGGGCAGAAAGTCCCGATGCACTGATTTCACCTGATCTCACCGCACATCGACAGCGGATCAGCCGCAGGGTGGCCCTCGGTACTCTTGTCATTCTTCGCCTCGGTGACCTTTGGCGAGATCAGCAGTTGATAGCGCGACCGCGATACGAGACTGAAGAGTTTCGCGATGTCGATGTCGTTGGCGATCGCGTCACCATCATCAAGGCCGGCTCCAGTCTGGATGATGGTTCATTCGTTCTACCGGCTTCCGATCACCCATGGCACATGGCGGCAACGCACTCGTACTGCGCACAGGTCGCCCTGAGCGACGGGCGCTTTCTGGTCATTCCAGCGCTTGAGCTGGCGCGCTTCTACTTCGGTACGTCAAGCGCGCTACTCACCTTGATGTTCAGCCCGGGCTTCGCCAAAGAAGCGCTATGTACCAACGACTGCTTCGTCGATGAGCATGGCGGACTTGCCGACTTGACTCTTGCCCCGGGGCTTCCGGCTTCAAGCGCGCACGACGTCGCTCGTCTGGTATTCGGAAGGAAGTCCATGGTCAGGGCATCCTTGCTCTCCCGTTCCTGTGTCAAGGCATCGTTGGCAGGAGAACCGATCTTCCCGCAGGGCGGTTTCAAGCTTGAAGCGCGACGCCTCGGATGAAATCCGCTGTCAGTG
>JBBAPL010000030.1:0-47010 GCA_040400895.1 Aquabacterium sp. | reverse complement strand
GTACAACGCGATGTGGCCGACGAACTGCGGGCCGAGCTAGCAACCCTCAAGGCACAAGCTGCTTCACCAAAACCGAAGTGGGAGATCATCAGGACCACAGCCCGCACCATCAAGGCAGTAGCTGAGGGCGCGGCGGGCAATATCCTGGGGGAGCTGGCTAAGCCGCACGTTGCAACACTCTTGGCGCTTGCTGCTGGCGCTGCTGGGGCCTGAAGTGTTCGCAACGCAGAGCGCCGGAGTTCCCCGCCCTTTAGGGCCATGAACCGACTCTTTTCGTTCAGCGGCAGCTCTGCCAAGGATGACAAGGGGCCGTAACCTCTCCTTCGTGGTCAATCCGATCCAAGTTATCAAGGGTGTAGAGTGAACAGATGGACGCGATCGATGCACGACACCTGAGCTCACTCGCCGCCATGGTTCAGCGAATCGTTGATGAGTGGGGTAACCCGGAAGGATTCGATGCTGTAGCCTGGACCTCGGCGTGGATACAAGAGCGTGTGCCGGCGCTAGGTGGGGCGCGTCCGATGGACTATTTGGTTACTGACGAAGGCAGGGCGCTCATCGAAGCCTTGCTCCTTCAGGAGCAGTCGGGAGCGTACAGCTGAAGCCCTTGGGCGCTGCAAGAGCTTCCGCAGGGGCCACCGCTGTCGCGGCTGTTCAGGGACGCTGCCGCTCTGCCGCCATGCCTCGGTAGGAACTTTGCAGAAGTTTTGCGACTCGTGGAGGGGCTGATTCGCGAAACTGCTGCAAAGGATGTTGATTCGCCTCGGGGTCGATTTGCAGGAGTTTTGAGAACCTACAACTTGATTTGGCTGTCTAGCAAATGCCATTGCTCTATTACTGGCGGGGCGACAATTACAGACGTGACTTGGATGAAGGCGCGAGTTATCACCTCAACCAAGGAAATCCAGCGCTTCACGACGTTGAGCTAGGAGAGAGCTTGTGGGCCTTCACCCGTCGAACTGATGGCCGTTACGTTCTCGCAGCAGACCTTGTCGTTAAGGCCAAGACCCTAAATCCTCCAGGTTATCGATATGGCCCTTTTCGGATTTGGGGCGACCTTGGCCGATCGCGCTACTTTCGTGTCGAAGGGCAACAAGACATATCCCAGTTGGTTCGGGGGTTGTCAATCAAGGCAAGTGGGGATTCCTTGGGGCGCGCCTTTCAGGGGCATGCTGCCGTTCGACGCTTGGATGAGCGCGATGACAAGCTTCTACGCTCAGTCTCCGCAGCTCTGACAATCGAAAGTAGGTCACGCCTGATTCCAGAAGAGCGTTTGGAGTCGCTCCTACAGACTGGAGATGACTCTTCTGTGGCAAGACTAGTTGCACGCGAAATGCTCGGCTTGAGCGAAGAGCGACGTCAATACTTGTCGACCGAGTCGCCCAAAAGAAACCGGCTGTTCGCAGAAGAGCTGCGCGAGGTTTACAGGGGCCGATGTCAGATTTGTTCTTGGGAGCCACGACTGATCTACAGCACCGACGTTTGCGAGGCGCACCATGTTCGTTGGCTAGGCAGAGGCGGCCAAGATGCACTTACTAATCTTGTCCTATTGTGCCCAAGCCATCACCGGGTTATTCACAAGCTTGATGCCCCTTTCGACTGGTCAAAGATGGGCTTTTTCCTGGGAAGCAAGGTAGAACAGCTGACTCATTTGGAACATGAGTTGCAGGCCAATTGAGGACGCTCGCCCATGAACGCAGCTCCTCACAACAAGCCCACATGGAGAGACGTGAAGCTTCGGCTGAGCGCACCCTGTTCTTCGTGTCGGCCAACGAGGCACGTTTTGCGCGTGACCACCAAGACTAGTTCCGGCTGTACCGTTTGTTCGACTTCCGTTCGGTCCCGCGCTTGTTTGAACTGGCCGGGCCGATCGAGCAGCATTGCCTGCTCGACGCCGTGACCTTCCGCGCCAGCTTTTGATGACGGCATGGCCTCCACTGACATGTCGGACATGCTGCAGCGCTACCAGGACAGGTTTGCGCGACTGATCGTCAACGTGCGCGGTCGCCGCGCCAGTCCGCACAAAATTTGCATGCTGCTGGCCGTGCTGGATCTGGCGATGGCGGGTGGCCTGCGGCAGAACCTGGTCTGCTACGCGCCACCGCTGCTCGAACGCTACCGCCGCTACTTCGATGCTGTGCGGCGCGAGGGTGACCACCCGAATCCGTACTTTCCGTTCTTCCACTTGAAAGGCGCATTGCGCGGGGGCACGCCCAGCTTCTGGCACCTCGTGCCCTTGCCAGGGCGTGAAACAGCACTGGCAGCGCTGAGCACGGCTCGCAGTGACGGCGACATCCTGAGCAACCTGCGTGGGGTGCGACTGGACGCCGATCTGCACACCCTGTTGCAGGTGCCTGAAGCGGCGCTGGCGCTGTCTGATGCCCTGGCTGCGCGCTGGTTCGACCGCGGCCTGCAAGAGCTGGGAAGAATCGCCGCGCGCAGCCACGCCGCCAGCCGCTACGAGCGGGACATCCGTGACGGGCAGCCTCTGCGCGCAGGAGAAGAACCGCCCGCTGCCTACGTCCGCAAGCCGGCGTTCCGCCGCGTTGTGATCGAGCTCTACGACTACCGCTGTGCGGCCACTGGCCAGCGCGTGCTGCTCGATGGTGGTGAGGCCATGGTGGAGGCCGCGCACATCCATCCGTTTGCGGCGTCTGGCGACGACGACCCCCGCAACGGCCTGGCGCTCACGCCCGACATGCACTGGGCGATGGACCGCAACCTGATCGCGCCCGGGCCGGATCTGAACTGGCATGTCAGCCGGCTGCTGGACGACCGCGTGCCCGATTTGCAGCGCCTGGTCACGTTGCAACGACGCCCGTTGCTGCTGCCAGCGCAACGCCACATGTGGCCGCGGGAAGATGCACTGGCCTGGCGCCAGGACAGGCTGCGCGATCCCGACTGGCGTGCACCCATGGCGGATTGATCAGCCCGTCACACCCACCCCCGCCGCCAGACCCCCGCATCCGCCAACTCCCGCCAGTGCAGCACCATGCTGCGCTTTGAATGCACCGCCTCCAGTTCCACCTGCTCGATGCGCACCGCCGGGGGCTCGGGCAGCAGCACGCGGGTGACGATGAAGTGCCGCTCCTTGTGGCGCGGTGTCACCGCTGTCCACTTGCTCAGCAGCAGCTTCTTCGGGCTGATGGGGTTGCGGGGCGGGGTGGTTGCCGTGGTGGGGGCCGGCGTGCTGGCCGGGTGTGTTGGGCTGTGATCGGTGGTTGCCATGGGCGCATCCTGCACGGCTTGCGGCGCTGGGCCACGGTCAGGGGTCTTCGGGCCGGTGTGGCGGCCCGCCGGCCCAGGCACACTGGGCCACCCCGGCTCCACCGCAGTCACCCCATGCAACCCAGGTCCATCGGCATCCTCGGCTACGGCGCCATCGGCCGGTCGCTCGTTGCGGCACTGGCGCAGGCGCCGCTGCCCGGCCACCAACTCACCGCGGTGATGGTGCGCCCGCACCAGCAGGCCGACGCCCGCGCCAGCGTGCCGCCCGGCGTGGCCGTGGTCACCGATCTGCCGGCGCTGCTGGCCCTGGCGCCCGGTGGCGTGGTCGAAGCCGCCGGCCAGCCGGCCGTGGTGGCGCATGGCGTGCAGGTGCTGGCCAGCGGCACGCCCTTGTTGGTGCTGTCGGTGGGGGCGCTGGCCGACGCTGCCTTGCATGCCCAACTGGAACAGGCCGCCCGCGCCAGCGGTGCCCGCCTGGTGATCCCGGTGGGCGCCATTGCAGGTTTGGACGGCCTGATGGCGCTGCGCCAGGCCGGCCTGCAGCGGGTGCGCTACACCTCCACCAAGCCGCCGCTGGCCTGGCTGGGCACGCCGGCGCAAGACCGCTTCGACCTGGCCGCGCTGCGCACCCGAACGGTGGTGTTCGAAGGCACGGCCCGCGCCGCCGCGCTGGGCTTCCCCAAGAACGCCAACCTGGCTGCCGCCGTGGCGCTGGCCGGGCTGGGCTTCGAGGCCACCACGGTGCAGCTGGTGGCTGATCCGGCGGCCACCGGCAACACCGGGCAGATCGACGCCGAGGGCGCGGCGTCACGCCTGCAGGTGGTGGTGTCGGGCGCGGCCAGCGCGGCCAACCCCAAGACATCGGGCATCGTCGCCCACAGCGTGCTGGCCTGCCTGGCCAACCAGGCGGCCGCCATCGCCTTCGGCTGACGGGCCGCACGGCCTGTCCCGCCGGTGACCGACGCGCCGGGGCAGGTGGTGGTCCCCTGGGGCCCCGCGTCAGCCCACCATCACCACCATGTCCGATTTCCCGCTGCCCAATGCCTCGTTCGACCTGAGCGGCCAGGTGGCCCTGGTCACCGGCGCCTCGTCCGGCCTGGGGCACCGCTTCGCCCGCGTGCTGGCCGCCGCAGGCGCCACAGTGGCCGTCGCCGCCCGCCGCACCGACCGGCTCGACGCCCTGGTGCACACCATCCAGGCCGCCGGCGGCAAGGCCGCAGCCTTCGCGCTGGACGTGACCCAGGACGCACAGTTCGCGCCGCTGTTCGACGCCATCGCGGAGCAGCTGGGCGCGTCGCCGTCGATCCTGGTCAACAACGCCGGCATCCCCGACGCGCAGCGCGCCCACAAGATGAGCGTGGCCGACATCGACCGGGTGATGGCGGTGAACTTCCGCGCGCCCTGGCTGCTCAGCTGCGAGTTCGCCCGCCGGCGCATGGCCGCCCAGCAGCCGGGGCGCATCGTCAACATCGCGTCGATGGCGGCCTACCAGTACAAGGGCGGCGGCGCGGCGCTGTACGCCACCACCAAGATGGCCGTGGTGCGCATGACGGAGGCGCTTGCGGTGGAATGGGCGAAGTTCGGCATCAACGTCAACGCCATCGCGCCGGGCGCCTTTGCGTCCGAGATGATGGACGGCATGCTGCAGCGGGTGGGCGACATCACCCAGGGCTTCCCGCGGCCGCGCCTGGGCGACCCGGCGCAGATGGACAGCACGCTGCTGTACCTGGTGGCGCCGGCCAGTGACTTCGTCACCGGCACCACCATCCGCATCGACGATGCGCAGGGTGGCCGCTAGGCCCGACTGGCATCGCGGCCGGGCCAGCCCTTGAGCGCCACCCTGCCACCGCTGCTGGATGCTCCCAGCGCCCGGCCGGTGCTGGCCGGCCTGCAGGCCCGGCTGGCGGCGCAGGGCCTGGCGCTGCGCCCGCCGCCGGCCGAGCCCACCACCTGCTGCGGCCGCGGCTGCAACGGCTGCGTGTGGGAAGGCTGGCTGGCCGCCGCCAACTGGTGGTGTGAGGACGCCCTGGCGCTGCTGGCCGCCCACGGCGGCTGACCGCCGCCCGCGCGCGGTGGCGCGCGGGTCAGTGGCCGGTCAGTGCACCGCCGGCGCTGCGGTGTTGCGGTGGTACGACGCAAACAGCCCCACCGCGGCGCGGCGCAGCTGGTCGTCGGTGCTGCAGTGGCCGGCGGCCAGGCATTCGAAGGCGTAGGCGTCGTCCACGCACATGCGCTGCAGGTCCACCTCCCAGCCTTCGGTGCGCATCAGCCGCCGGAAGCGCACCAGCGCGGGCAGCGGCATCACCAGCACCGGTGCCAGGGTGGATGCGGCCAATGCGTTGTCGGGGTGGGCCATCTGCGCTCCGTGGGCCGGCCGACGGGCCAACCAGTGCAGTCATGCTGCCGCGCCCACCCCCGGCTGATGCAGCGATCAGCCCTGCCGAGCACCCTGTTTTCAGGCGTCAGGCGTCAGGCGTCAGGCGTCCAGCGGGAAGCCCACCAGCGCCTGCAGTTGCGCCAGCGCCAGGTCGGGGTCGTCCACCTTGATGGTCTGCATGCCCAGCGTGCGGGCGGGCTTGAGGTTCACGCCCAGGTCGTCCAGGAACACGCAGTGCGCCGGGGCCACGGCCAGGGCCTCGCACATCAGCAGGTAGATCTGCGGATCAGGCTTGCGCAGGCCCAGCTTGGCGCTTTCGATCACGTGGTGGAACAGCGGCAGCACCGCGTCGCGGCCCTTGGGGTCGGCGTTCTCGGCGCCGGGACTGGCCACGTTGTTGGTGATCAGGCCGATCTTCAGCCGCGTGCGCAGCACCCGCAGCGCCTGCACCATCGGCGGCCGGATGGTGCCGCTGAGCAGGGCGATCACATCCTTGCCGCGCACCGCATGGCCCAGGGCGGCGCTCTCGGCGGCAAATTCGGCGTCGAAGGTGGCCAGGTCGATGGCGCTGCGCTCGAACCGGGCCCAGGCGTTGTCGAGGTGGTTGGTGGCGTTGACGGTGCGCAGGAAGTTCGTCGGCAGGCCATGCGCCTGCTCGTAGGCGGCAAAGGCCTCGAACGGCGATGAGCTGATCACGCCGCCGAAATCCCAGATGACGGCGTGGATGTCGGGTGCGGGCATGGTGGGGTGTCCTGGTGTGATGGGCGGTCGGGGGGCGGCCGATTGTGGCGATCGGCCCGCGGCCAGCGCTGTCACCGGCGCGCCCCGAGAATGCGCGCCCATGGATTCGCTGTCACAACTTGCATTGGGGGCTGCGGTGGGTGTGGCCGTGATGGGCCGCCGCACCGCGCTGTGGAAGGCCGCTGCCTGGGGTGCGGTGGCCGGCACCCTGCCCGACCTGGACGTGTTGATCGACCACGGCGACCCGATCCGCAGCATGGTGCTGCACCGTGCCGAGACGCACGCGCCGTTCTGGCTGACGCTGTTTGCGCTGCCGTTTGGCGCGCTGGTGGCCTGGGTCAGCGGACAGCGCAGGCTGTGGCGGCGCTGGGTGCTGGCGATGTGGGCAGCATTGGTGACGCACCCCCTGCTGGACGGCATGACGGTCTATGGCACCCAGCTGGGCCTGCCGTTCACCAGCCACCCCTACGGCGTGGGCAGCGTTTTCATCATCGACCCGGCCTACACCCTGCCGTTGCTGGTGGGCACCATCTGGGCGTTGCGCAGCAAGCATGCCAGTCGCGGCCTGGCGGCCAACGCCGCCGGCCTGCTGCTGAGCACGGCCTACCTGGGCTGGGGCGTGTGGGCGCAGCAGCAGGTGACCGGCGTGGCGCGTGCGGCACTGGCCGCGCAGGGCATCGTCGCCGACCGCTTGCTGGTGACGCCGGCGCCACTGACCAGCCTGCTGTGGCGGGTGGTGGCGGTGCAGGGTGATGCGGTCCACGAGGGCTTCCGCTCGCTGCTGGACAGCGGGCCGGGCATGGTGTTCGACCGCTTCGACCGAGGCACCGCACTGTGGCCGGCGGTGCAGGGGCTGGACGGTGCGCAGCGCATCGCCGCCTTCAGCCACGGCTTCTGGGCGCTGGATGTGCGCGACAGCGGGCAGGGCAGCCGCCTGCACATCACCGACCTGCGCATGGGCCAGGAGCCGGCCTATGTCTTCCGCTTTGCGCTGGCGCAGCGCCAGGGCGGCGCCTGGGTGCCGTTGCCGGTGGCGCAGCAGCTGGGCATGCGCCCCGAGGTGGGCCGCGCCTGGGCCTGGCTGTGGCGGCGGGCGCTGGGCCAGCCGGTGCCGCCGCCGCGCTGAGGGCGGCGGCCTGCGCGTCAGGCCTTGGCCAGCCAGGTCTCGGCCAGCTTCACCCAGTAGGTGGCGCCGGTGCTCAGCACCCGGTCGTTGAAGTCGTACGCCGCGTTGTGCACCATGCAGCCACCCACGCTGCCGATGCCGTTGCCGATGTTGATGTAGCAGCCGGGCACCTTCTCCAGGAAGAAGGCGAAGTCCTCGCTGGCGGTGATGGGCTCGGGGTTGACCACCAGGCCGTCTTCACCCAGCCAGTCGCGCACCAGCTGCTTGCAGAAGTCGGTGTGGGCGGGGGTGTTGTTCAGCACCGGGTAGCGGCGGATGTAGTTCACCTCGGCCGTGGCGCCGTAGCTGGCGGCCTGGGCCTGGGCCAGCTCACTGATGCGGCGCTCCAGCAGGTCGCGCACGCTGGGCTGCATGGCGCGCACCGTCAGCCGCAGTTCGGCGGTGCCGGGGATGACGTTGGGTGCGTCACCGGCCAGGAAGGCGCCGACGGTGATGATGCCGGTGTGCAGCGGCGGCACGTTGCGCGCCACGATGGTCTGCAGCGCCATCACGATGCTGGCGCCCACCACCACCGGGTCGACCGCCGTCTGCGGGATGGCGCCGTGGCCGCCGGTGCCCTTGACCGTGATGATGCAGGTGTCGCCGCTGGCCATCGCAAAGCCGGGCACGGCCTGGAAGCGGCCCTCGGGCAGGCCGGGCATGTTGTGCATGCCGAACATCGCGTCACAGGGGAACAGCTCCAGGAAGCCCTCTTCCAGCATCTTGCGCGCGCCGGCCAGGCCCTCTTCGGCCGGCTGGAACACGGCATGCACGATGCCGTCGAACTGGCGCGTGGCCGCCAGGTGGCGGCAGGCCGACAGCAGCATGGCGGTGTGGCCGTCGTGGCCGCAGGCGTGCATCTTGCCGAACACCTTGCTGGCCCAGGGCTTGTTGGATGTCTCGGCGATCGGCAGCGCGTCCATGTCGGCGCGCAGGCCGATGCGGCGGGTGCTGCTGCCCAGCGCGCCGCGCAGCGTGCCCACCACGCCGGTGCCGGCCAGGCCGCGGTGCACCTCCCAGCCCCAGCGGGCCAGGCGCTCGGCCACCAGGTCGCTGGTGGCGTGCTCTTCATAGGCCAGCTCGGGGTTGGCGTGGATCTGCTGGCGGATGGCGACCATCTCGGCCTCGAGGGCACGGATGGCGTCGAGGGCGGGCGGGAGCAGGGGGGCGTTCATGGGTGTGGCCTCGGGCGTCGGGGATGGCGGATTCTGCGGCGCGCCGCGGTGCGGTGCGGTCACCTGCGCGGCAGGCTTGTCGCCAAGCTGTCAGCTGGGGCGCGGGCGGCCCCGCATCATGCTGGCTGGCAACTGCTGGAGCATCCATGGCGATTTATGAACTGCGCACCTACCAGGTCACCGTCGGCAAGATGGCCGACGTCACCCACCTTTACAAGACCCTGGGCTGGCCCGCGGTGGAGAAGCACCCGAAGAAGCTGGTGGGCTACTTCACCGGCGACATCGGCGCGCTGAACCAGCTGGTGCACCTGTGGAAGTTCGACGACGACGCCGACCGCCGCGCCTTCTGGAAGGGGTTGTTCGCCGACCCCGAGTTCATGGCGTTTGCCGCCCAGCTGCGCCCGCTGCTGCAGAGCCAGGAGAACAAGCTGATGATGGCCGCGCCGTGGGGGCCGAGCCCATGAGCAAGGGGATGCAATACACCCGGCTCGGGCGCACCGGCCTGACGGTGTCGCGCATCTGCCTGGGCTGCATGACCTACGGCGTGCCTGAGCGCGGCGCCCACCCCTGGACGCTGCCCGAAGACCAGAGCCGCCCGTTGATCCGCCTGGCGGTCGAGCGCGGCATCAACTTCTTCGACACCGCCAACAGCTATTCCGACGGCACGTCCGAAGAGATCGTCGGTCGCGCGCTGCGCGACTTTGCGCGGCGCGACGAGATCGTGGTGGCCACCAAGGTGCGCTTCGGCGCGCGGCGGGCGCCCAACATCGGCGGCTTGTCCCGCAAGACCCTCTTCGAAGAGATCAACGGCAGCCTGCGGCGGCTGGGCATGGACCATGTGGACCTGTACCAGATCCACCGCTGGGACCCCGACACGCCGATCGAAGAGACGATGGAAGCGCTGCACGACGTGGTGAAGGCCGGCAAGGCGCGCTACCTGGGCGCCAGCAGCATGGCCGCCTGGCAGTTTGCCAAGGCCCAGGCGGTGGCCCGCGCCAATGGCTGGACACCCTTCATCAGCATGCAGCCCGAGCTGAGCCTGCTGTACCGCGAGGAAGAGCGCGAGATGCTGCCCCTGTGCCAGGACCAGGGCGTGGGCGTGATCTCCTGGAGCCCGCTGGCCCGCGGCCGCCTGGCACGGCCCTGGGGCGAGCACACGCCGCGCGTGGCCACCGACGTGTTCGGCGCCAGCCTGTTCAAGCACACCGAGGCCAACGACAGCACGGTGCATGCCGCGCTGGCGCAGGTGGCCGCAGCGCGCGGCGCGCCGCTGGCGGCGGTGGCGCTGGCCTGGCTGCTGCAGAAGCCAGGGGTGACGGCGCCGATCATCGGGGCGTCCAAGCCGCTGCACTTCGACGACGCGGCCGCCGCGCTGGACATCACGCTGACGGCCGAGGAGATCGCCACGCTGCAGGCGCCTTACCTGCCGCATGCGGTGGTGGGGTTCTAGGGCCGGGTTCGGCGCGGCCCGCAGGCCCGCCCCCGCCCTACTTCAGCAGCACGCTCTCGACGAACTTCACCATCGCGTAGAAGCGGTAGTCGGCGTTTTCCTTGCGCACGAAGCCGTGGCCTTCGTTCTCGGCGCGCAGGTACCACACCGGCGTGCCGTTGGCGCGCACCTTGGCCACGATCTGCTCGGCCTCGGTGTAGGGCACGCGCGGGTCGTTCTTGCCCTGCACCACGAACAGCGGCTTGCGGATCTTCTGCGCATTGGTCAGCGGCGAGATGCGGTCGAGGAATTCGCGCATCGCGGGGTCGCGCTCGTCACCGTACTCGACGCGCCGCAGGTCGCGGCGGTAGGACTCGGTGTTGTTGAGGAAGGTGACGAAGTGCGAGATGCCGACGTCGTCCACTGCACCGGCGATGCGGTCGGCGTAGTGCACGCTGGCGGCCAGGCTCATGTAGCCGCCGTAGCTGCCGCCGCTGACCAACACCCGCGAGGCGTCCAGGTTCGGCTGCGTCGCGATCCAGTCGAGCAGGGCGCCGATGTCCTTCACCGAGTCCTCGCGCTGGAAGCCGTTGTCCAGTGCCAGGAAGGTCTTGCCGAATCCCGACGAGCCGCGGACGTTGGGCTGGATGAGCGCCACGCCCAACTCCTGCAAAAAGTAGTTGTAGCGGCCCATGAAGCCCATCGTGGCCTGGGACTCGGGGCCACCGTGGATGTCGATGATCACCGGCCGCTTGCCCGCAAAACGCGCCGGCGGCAGGTTCAGCAAGCCTGAGATGGTGCGGCCGTCGAAGCTCTTCCAGCGGATGATCTGCTGGTCGCTGAAGCGGCCCATGTCGACACCCGGCGGCGCATGGGCCCGCGTCCACTGCTCGACCTGACCGCTGGCCGGATCGAGCGTGTAGATCTGGCTCGGCCCCTGCGCGCTGCTGAGCGTGAAGGCCAGCTCTGCGCGTGCCGGGTGGAAGCGCGTCCTGCCGACGTTGCCTGCCGGGATCTTCGGGGTCGGCAGCGCCTGGAAGCCGTTGGCGCTGTCGAACATGCGCAGCTCGTCGCGGCCGTCGATGTTGAACTGCATCGCCGTCAGGCGCCCGTCCGTGGTGCTGGTGCCGCCCGAGACATCCCAGGGCACGTGCGCCGAGAGGCGCTGGATCTGCCCCGTGGCCAGCTCGAGCAGCATGGCCTCGCGGAACTCGCCGGCGCGGTCGCTGGCGAACTGCAGGAACTTGCCGTCCGGTGTGAACTCGCCGGCAAAGTGCGTGCCGCGAACGGTCTCGCCCGCGGCAGGCAGCACCTGCCGGCGTGCGCCGGTGGCCAGGTCGATCACCCAGGTCTGCGACTCGTTGGCGGAGAGGTAGTGCGTCACCGACATCTGCTTGTCGTCCGGCGACACGGCGCCGCCGAACCAGCCGCCACCGGGCAGCTCGGCCACCTTGCGGCGGGCCTCGGGCTGCATCGGGTCCATCAGCCAGAAGGTGGTGGTGACTTCGGCACGGCGGCCGCCCTGCGCGGTGCGGTCCAGCGGCACCGCGGTGTAGATCATCTGGCTCGACAGGTTCAACCAGTCCGACGCGGAATGCCGGTGGTCCGGGTCGGTCAGCAGCGTGACCTGGCGCGTGTGCAGGTCCAGGCGATAAAGCTGCGCAGCCTCGTTGCCGCCGCTGCTGCGCGCGAACACGATGTACTTGCCTTCGCGCGGCTCGAAGCTGGCGGAGGCCACGGGCTCGGCGTCCTTCGTCAGCTGCTCGGGCTCGGCCATCGGGCTGCGCAGCAGGTAGATCTGCGTCAGCGTGTCGCCGGCCTTGCGGTGAGCGACCAGCATCTGCCGCTGTGCCGGGTGCCAGTCGACAAAGTTGTGGCCGCGGAAGTCGGTGTATTTCTGCACCCGGTCGACCAGCGACTGGCCAATCGCCGGGATGCCTTGCACCACCAGGTTGGCATTCGGCGGCAGCACCGGCTCGGGCGCAACCGCTTGCGGGGAGTGTGCGCAAGCCACGAGGCCGGCCAGCGCAAGCGGCGCCATCAGGCGTGTCAGGCGAGGGTTCACAGGGTCTCCAGGTCCAAGAAATAACGGGATTCTGGATCGGGCCGCAAACTCCGCCTGCCATGGGAGGTGAGACACCGATGACATCGTGCTCAGCCACCAGGCTGCCGACCTGCTGCTGTTGACGTTCCCGGGCGAGCGACGCGGCGACCGGGACAGGCGATCAGCGCTTTGGCGCGGTCGCCAACCAGCTCAGCGCGTGACGATGGCCCCGCGCGTGCCGGCCACCGCTGCCATCACGGCGTCGATGTCACCGGGGGCCATGGCCACGCGTTCCAGGGCTGACCGCAGGGCCTGCGCGACTTCGGTGAAGGCCGCGTCCGTGATGCCCGCGGCCAGGTGTGCCGCGCCCAGCGCCCGGCCCTCGTACACCGACGCGGGCTGCCCCAGAACGTGGGAGATGAAGGCCACCTGGTGATCGATGAGCCTCACCTGGTCGATGCCCTCGAAAAAGGGCGCCAGCGTGGGCCGCGACAGGACATCCCGGTAGAACGCCGAGACGATGCGACTGACGGTCGGCACACCACCGTACTTTTCAAAAAGGGTCATGACGGAATCCCGAAGGTGCTGCAAAAAACCGCGTCCACGCAGCGCGGTCGCGCGATCGGGCAGAGACAACAGCGGCATGATTGTGATTTAGTAATTTCCGCCAATTTGATAATCTCCGCATCAAGTTAGTCAAAGCGTCGGTCGCGTGCATCGCGCCGTCAAGACGACACCGTGTCATCACCCCAGGCATCGACCCTCGCCCCGTGATCCCCCAACCGCGCGCACCTTCTGTGTCTGATGGCCTGGAGCCAGAGCAGGCGCTTTCCAAGCTGCGGGATGACTTCGGGCGCCAGGGGCGCGAACTGGAGAGGGTCCGCGCCGAGCTCGATCGCCTGCTGGACGCCTCGATCATGATGAGCGTGCAAGCGGAAGCCGGCCGGTCGGCCGAGTTGGCCAACCGCGCCAAAAGCGAATTCCTGGCCACGATCAGTCACGAGATCCGCACACCCTTGCATGGCATCCTCGGTCATTCGGAACTGCTGCTGGGAACGGCGCTGAGCGATGGGCAGCGCCGCAGCGTCGACTTGGTGCATGCGAGCGCCCAAGCCCTGACCGCGATTCTCAATGACGTTCTCGACTTTTCGAAGATCGAGGCCGGTCGCTTCTCGCTCGTCAACGAGCCCTTCGATCCGGCGCAGTGCGTGCGCGACGCGGTGGGGCTGTTCGAGGCGGTGGCCCGCGACAAGGGGCTGCAGCTCCATCTCGATCTCCCGCCTGCGTTGCCGCGTGCCGTCCAGGGCGACGGTGCGAGGTTGCGGCAGGTGCTGCTGAATCTGCTGGGCAACGCGGTGAAGTTCACCGCGCAGGGCAAGGTGGTGGTGCGGATCGAAACCGTCGAGCAGGCGGGTCTGCAGCAGCCACCGCTGGCGGCGACTGCCGGCAGCCCGGGCGATGCCGACGAGGTCGTCCTGCGAATCTCCGTGGCCGACAGCGGCGTCGGGATACCGGCGGATCGGCGCCATCTCCTGTTTCAGCCGTTCCAGCAGCTTGACGGGTCGATGGCGCGGCGCCACGGCGGCACCGGCCTGGGTCTGGCCATCAGCCAGAGGCTGATCGAACTGATGGGCAGCAGGATCGAGGTCGAGAGCCAGCCGGGGCAGGGCAGCTGCCTCGGTTTCACCCTGCGGTGGCCGCTGGCCGATCTGGTGGGCGACGCGGGCGAACCGGACCTGCCGCTCGACGAGTCGTTTGCCCGCCACCGGCCCTTGCGCATCCTGTTGGTGGATGACAACCCGGTCAATCAGATGGTCGGGCTCGAGATGCTGCAGCGGCTGGGCTATGCGGCCATGGTGGCCGCCGACGGGCAGGCGGCGATCGACGCGCAGTCAGCGCGCCGGCCCGATGTGGTGCTGATGGATGTCCAGATGCCGGGACTGGACGGGATCGAGGCGACACGCCGCATCCGCCTGGGCTTGGCCGCGGTGAGGCCTCGGATCTTCGCCGTCACGGCGAATGCCTCCGAGATGGAGAGGCGCAGGTACCTGGATGCCGGCATGGATGGCCACCTGAGCAAGCCGTTCAGTCTGAGCGAGCTGGCCGCACTGCTCGCGACCGCCTTCGACGCCCAGGCAGCGTCAGCGATCCTCGCTTCGACCGCGGTCCTCGGCCCGGGCGACTTGGCCGCGCCATGACCGGCGCACGGGCGGTGTCCTGCGACCCCTGGAGCCGCCTCGGCGGGATGCAGCATGCGTGAATCTGAAACAAGGACGGCTCTGGCCCGCTGGCAGAGCCTGCTGGCCATGGCGGCCATGGCAGCCCTGGCTGCAGGGTGTGGCGGCAGTGGCGGTGCCAGCGCAGACACGGCGGCTGCCATGCTCGGCGTGGCCAAGGTGGTGGTGCGAGATGCCCACGGTGCCCCTGTGGCCAGCGCCACCGTCCAGCAGACGACGGGCGCCAGCCCCGAATTCACCACCGACGCTGAAGGCGTCGTGTTTCTCATCGCCCGGCCTGGTCCGGTGTCGTTGTCGATTGTTGTGCCGGCCTTCACGCCAGTGGTCGCCCAGGCCAGGTTGGGCCTGGATGCGGTCACCATCGTGCCTGTGACCTTGCAGCACGCCAGCGCCACGGCGGGCGGTTCGCTGTCCACCCCCAGCGGCGTGGCGCTGGCGCGGTCCGGCGAAGGCCGCATCCTCGACGGCGAGCGGGTGGTGGTCGGCGCCGCTGCGCACCATCGGGCCATGCCACTGGCAGTCAGCATCCCTTGACCCTGCCGCTGGTGTCCGTCGCCCAGGCGGGTCGAGCGCGGCCGGCGGGCTACCCGGCCCGCCGCGCCCGCGCCCGGTTGAACGCCGCCGCCACCACCAGCAGCCCGAGCGCGCCGGCGGCCATCACCCAGCCGGTGCCGGCGCGGTCGACCACCAGGCCGGCCACACCCACGCCCACCGATTGCCCCAGGAAGAAGCAGCAGGCGAATGCCGCCACCGCGGTGCCGCGGCGCTCGGGCGCCATCTGGGTGGCGTTGGTCTGCAGGGTGTTGTGCAGCATGTAGAAGCCCAGGCCCATCACCATGCAGGCCGGCACAGCCCAGCCCCAGGCCGGGGCGAAGGCGATGACTGCCAGCGCGCCGGCCATCAACCAGGAGCCGGCGCGCACCAGCCACACCTCGCCCAGCCGCGCCACCATCCCCTGGGCGCCCAGGGCGAAGACCAGTCCGCCCAGGGCATAGCCCATCACCAGCGCGCCCACGGTGGACAGCGGCAGGCCGAAGCGCTGGTGCAGGTGTGCGGCGATGAAGGCGAACGGCCCGTAGACCACCGCACCTTCGCAGAACGCCACCAGCAGCACCACCCGTGCCCAGGGCTGGGCCAGCACTGCGCGGAACTGCCGCACCATGGTGATGGCCGCGCCACCGGGCCGCCCCGGCGGCTGCAGCACCGGCGCCGGTAGGCGGCGCCGGGCCAGCACCAGCACCGCCGCAGCCAGCAGGAACAACCCCGCCACACCGTAGAAGGGCGTGCGCCAGGGCAGGTGCTCGGCGGTGTAGCCACCGGCCCACACGCCGGTGGCAAAGCCGGTGATCTGGCCGATCAGGAAGCGCGCCAGCACCGGCTGGCGCCGCTCGTAGGGCACGCTGTCGCCGATCCAGGCCATGGCCAGCGGGATCACCGCCGCCGCGGTGGCCCCTGCGAGCAGGCGCGCCGCCAGCAGGCTGTGGTGGCCCGGCGCCAGGCCGCACAGCAGCGCCGTGCCGGCCGATGCGAGGCAGGCCCAGGTGATGACACGCAGCTTGCCGAAGCGGTCGCCCAGCGGGCCGAACAGCGCCTGCGACAGCCCATAGGCCACCGCGAACACGGTGATCACCCACGAGGCCTGGCCCAGCGAAATGGCGAACTCGTCGGCCAGGCGCGGCAGCAGGGCGTCGGCCAGGCGCATGGAGACCGCGCTGGCCAGCGCAGCCAGCGACAGGGCGACGATGGCACCCATCGGGATGGTGTCAGGCGGCGGCGCAGGGATGGCAGATACAGACATCCGGCATTGTCCGGGCTGCCGTGGACACGGGCCGGCGCGGCGCCGGCGTCATGCAAGGCGTCTGTGTTCATGGCGCATGCAAACCTGCAGGCCTGCCCACGCATGACCACGCGCCTGAAGGTCGCTGTGGTCGGCGCTGGCCTGGGCGGGCAGACGGCCGCCTGGCTGCTGGGCCGCCAGCAGACGCTGGCGCAATTGCAGCAGGTGCAGGCCGAGCCCGACCGCATGGCATCGCCCAGGCCCCCGCCGTCCGGCACGGCGGGATCAGCGCGGCGGTGGTGGCCACGGCGCGCCAGGTGCCTGCGTGGCCACCCTGGTGCTGCCGCTGGCACTGCCGGTCGCCGGCGGGCCTGCAGACAGGCCGGTCAGGCGCGGGTGGCCTGCACCTTCTCGATCAGGCTGCGGGCGGCCAGTTCGCTGTTCAGCGACTGCTCCAGCGGCGCGCGGCACAGGCCGGCGTGGCCGTAGTGCCGGTTCTCGTAGACCAAGGCCGCGGCGGGAAAGGTGTCCAGCAGCTTCTGCAGGCCTGCGCCGGCGGGCAGCTCGTCCAGCACCACGCCCAGGTGCTGCACCAGGGCGCGGTACTGGCCGGCGCCAATGGTGGCGGGTGCGGCTTCCACCCGCTGCAGCAACTCGGCCAACGTGATGGCGGTCCGGAATGCACCAGTGAACGGGGTGGCCTCGGGGTGGTGTGTGTGTGCCATGCACTGCACATGATGGCGGCGCGGCGCGTTGCAAGGGGTGGCGGGGAACCAGGCCGTGCCCTGGCCGAAGGCGTGGTGGATGCGGGTGGTGGAGCGGCCGGATGCAGCCGCGCCAGGGTGGCCGTTGGCCAGCCGGTGCACAGCGTTGGTGCGTCGTGAACGTGGGGGATGACGCCCGCGCTTAGCAACGTTTAGTGCGCTCTTAGCAACGGCAAAGGACGCCGCGCTCGCCGGCGGCCACAGTGCAGCCATCCCCCGCCCGTCTGATGATGATGATGCCCACACTGCCCCACGCCGACACCCACCCGCTGGCCACGCCAGCCGTGTCCCCGATCGCCACCATGGGCCGGCCGGTGGGCCACCTGGTGTGCGACCCGCACGGTCGCGTCTGCTGGGCCGACGACCTGGCCGGTGCCATGCTGGCCGGCGCCCAGGTGCTGTTGCTGCAGCCTGACGGCCGGCTGGGCGTGCGCAGCCACCGCCTGGGCCTGCTGGCGCTGCGCAGCGCCATGCGCCTGGCCGTGCTGGGCACGCCGGCCGAGCCGTTGACCCTGCGCCACGACCGCCAGGAACTGCTGGTGGGCGTGCACGCCTTGCCCGAGGCCAGTGACGGCACGCCACGCGTGCTGGTCTCGCTGCGCCCCCTGACCCCCGCCAGCCCGCCGACCGGGCTGCGCACCTTCTGGAGGATCTGACCCATGACCACCCATCCCTGGCGGCTGCCGCCGCAGCAAGACGTCCTGCCCGCGGTGGGTGCCGAAGCCTTGCTGGCGGCGCTGGACGCGCTGGACACCGGGGTCATGGTCTGCGATGCCCGTGGCCGCCTGCTGGTGCACAACCATGCCGCCGGGCGCGAAATGGCCGACGGCGGCCTGCTGCGCCATGGCCCCGATCACATGCTGGACGTGGCCGGCGGCACCGGTCTGCTGGCACTGCGCCGGGCGGTGCACGGCGCCGCGTTCGAGCACAGCCACCAGCTGGTGCCGCTGCGCCATGGCGAGCAATGCCTGATGCTGGCGGTGCAGCCCTTGCGGTGCGACGACGGCGGCGCGCCACGGGTGCTGATGCTGACCGGCCGGCGCGGCCTGTGCCCCGATCTGGCGGTGCACCACCTGGGCCGCGTCTATGCACTGACGCCGGCCGAGGTGGCGGTGCTGACCAATCTGCTGGCCGGCGTGCGCATCGGCGACATGGCGGCGGCGCGCGGCGTCAAGCTGTCGACGGTGCGCACCCAGGTGGCGGCGCTGCGCGCCAAGCTGGGTGTGCAGCGGGTGGACGACATCACCCGCCTGGTGGCAGAGCTGCCGCCGATGCTGGGCGCGCTGGGCCGCCAGCCGCAGCAGGCCGGCTTGGCACGGTGGTCAGCAGCGCCCGCCAGGGTGGCCGAGCCCGTGCAGCCGCTCGGCTGCTGAGGTGGGCCGGCGCTGCCGGCAACCCGTCAGGCGGCCGGCAGCGGCAGCGATTCGGCCTGTGCCACCCGCACCAGGGCGTCTTCGAACATCGCGCGTGCGGTGCCGGCCACCCGGTGCAGGTGGGTGTGCAGCGCGGCGTCGTCCGGCCCGCGGTTCACGCACTCGGCGCTGTAGGTCTCGAAGTGGGCCAGCATCATCACCAGCTCGGCCACATGGCGTGGGCACTCGCAGGCCATGGTGCCGGACGCGGCGGCCAGCTGCACCAGGGCGTCGTCGTCGAAGCGTCGCGGCGGCACCAGGCCCGCGCCCGCCAACGGCACAGGCGCCCCGCTGCTGCTGGCCATCACCCGTGGCAGGCCGGTGGTGCTGGCGCACAGGGAGCTGACCAGCGCCCGCAGCGCGGCATCGTCCATCGGCGCGCGGTGCAGGCTGCAGCCGGCGCGGCGCAGCCGCTCGGCCACCACCTCGGGGCCGAAGCCGTAGATCACCACCGCCTGCTCGGCGCCCAGCTGACGCATCAGGGCCAGCAGCCGGTTGGCGCTCTCGGGCTGCAACGTGGCCAGCTCGGCCACCAGCAGCTCGGCGCGCAGCGGTTCGGCATCGGCCGGCGGCGACGCCATCCACTGGTTGGCCGCAGCCAGATCGGCCCAAACCGCCACCCGCTGCAACGCGATGGCGCCCAGCCGCCGTGGCAGGCCCAGGCCGATCAGCGCGGCGCGGGCGCGCACCGGCGGCGCACTGTCGGCCGGGGCCGACAGCACTGCGCGGGCATCGGCGATCTCCAGCAGGCTGGCCATCGGCAGGCGCGCCAGCGAACCGATGGCATGGCCCTGGTCGACCAGCAGCTTGATCACCAGCAGCCGTTCCACATCGGCGCCCGAATACAGCCGGTGGCCGCTGGGCGTGAGCGCCGGCCCCACCACCTGGTAGCGGCGCTCCCAGATGCGCAGCGTGGCCACCGGGATGCGCACCATGCGCGCCACCGCACCACTGCGGTAGCGGGGTTGTTCACTTGACACGGGATTGAATGAGACTTGCATCCAGCAAGTCTATTCAATCCAGGGTCGTTTTGGGGTTGATGGGCGATGAATCGGATCATTGACGCCGAAATGTCTCTGTATTCTGGTCGGGCACCGGGCCAGAGGCGGCCTGTGCCGCAGTGCTGCGACGGGCTGGCACCCGCAGTGGCCATCGCCACCACCAGCACCTGCCGGAAGGGTCGACGCGTGAGCCGCCAACCTGGTGCGACGCACAACAACCGACAGCATGGTTTGGCGGTCCAGGCTCGAGTCGCCGTTCTGCTCCTGCAACACGGCGCCGACCGATGGGCTGACGGCCGCGTTGTTGGAGAAGATCGGTTCGCTGACCTTCGCCCCTGACAGGGCGATGCAGACGGGCAATCGAACGTCAAACGTTTGGTCAGCGGCCGTCGCGACGATGCGCAGAGAACTTTTCCGTGCGCCGCGACTGGATGGAGTCGGTGTCCAATCCTGCGACATGGACCGATCTGGCACGATAGGAGCAAGCATGGCAGACCCTGTGGCTGCGACGATGACGCAGTTCAAGAACATTCAGGCCCGCACCGGCAAGACCATTGCCGAGTTGCACGCCGCCGTTGCCACCAGCGGCGCAGCCAAGCACGGCGAAAGGCGCAGCTGGCTGATGGAGCACTTCAAGCTCGGCTACGGAGACGCCAACGCTGTGGCGCTGTTCATCGGCAAGCCCTTGCCTGACCTGGGCAGCGCTGCAGCGAGCGCCCCGGCACCAGTTGCGAATGGCGACCCGCTGGACGCCATCTACACCGGCGCCAAGGCGGCGCTTCGCCCCCTGCACGAAGCGGTCATGTTGCAGGTCAGGGCCTTGGGAGCATTCGAAGAAGCACCGAAGAAGTCCTATGTCAGCCTGCGCCGGAAGAAGCAGTTCGCGATGGTGGGGCCGGCCACGAAGGACAGCGTCGAGATCGGCCTGAATGCCAAGGACCTGCCGGCACATGCCAGGCTGAAGTTGCAGCCGCCGGGCAGCATGTGCAATGCCACCACGCGCATCACGAACGCAGCGGAGGTCGATACGCTGCTGCAGGGCTGGCTCCGGACGGCCTACGACGCGGCGGGCTGAGTGGACTCTCGGACCGCCGGCCTGACCCAAGTCCGAGAAGCGCACCGGCCTGGCGCGGAAGCAGGCCAGCGCAGCCGCGCTGGCGCGATCGGCAGGGACTCCGAAGCGCAGCTGGGCGCTCAGCGCTTGTCGGCGCTTTCGCGCCAAGGCAACGGGTTCGACGCCCGACGGTTCTACCGACCCAAGGCCTGACGGCGCTTCAACGCACCCAGCAGCGCCACGCCGCCCAGCAGCAGCGCCCAGGTCTGCGGCTCGGGCACGGCAGCGGCCTGCAGTGCGGCCACGCCGGTGTCGGGGAAGTCGGTGAACACGCCGTCCACGCCCAGCTTCATGTAGTAGGCCATCTCGGCTTGCGGATCGGCAAAACCGTAGCCGCTGGCGTCGTTGCGGAAGGTCCAGGTGTGCACCAGCAGGCCGGCGGCATGGGCCGCCTCGATCACGCCGGTGCTGCCGACCACCTGCCGGTCGTTGATGCCGACGCCGGCGCCGCCGACGGTCTTCACCAGGTAGGGCTTCCACGGGCCGATGCCGTCGGCATAGCCCTTGACGAAGGCCAGGCCGCCGGCGGTCAGCAGGTCGGCAAAGCTGCGCGGGTCGCCATTGGCGGCAAAGTCGTAGGGCTTGTCGTAGGGCGCCACCAGTGACATCGACCCATCGGGGTTGACGTCGTCGGCATCCACCAGTTGCACCAGCTTGATGTCGGTCTTGGCGTTCAGGTACTGCAGGTTGCTGACTTCGAAGCTCTGGATGAACACCGGCGCGGCGCTGCTGTTGCCGTAGGCGGCGTGCAGCTTGGAGACCAGGGTGTCCTCGAAGTAGGTGGCCGAGAAGCCGTTCTCCACCGCGTACTTCGCGCTGTAGGTGCTGTGCTTGACTTCGGGGTAGATGCCGATCGTGCGGCCGGTCGCCAGGCTCTGCGCCTTGGCCAGCGCGATCACCTCGTCGAGCGTCGGGATCGTGGTGTCGCTGTCGAACGCGGTGATGTTCTTGGTGTAGTCCACCAGGCGGCCGCGGGTCTGCACGGCGCGCAGGCTCTTGATCTCGGCCAGCGTGAAGGTGTCGGCGAAGTAGGCGGTCGTCGGCTGGCCGTCGAGCAGGCGGGTCTGCCTGCGGTCGGCGCCGAACTTGGCGGCCACGTCGGTGGTGCCGTCCAGGATGGGCTCATGCCGGGCGATCAGCACGCCGTCGCGGGTCAGCACCAGGTCGGGCTCGATGTAGTTGGCGCCCTGTTGGATGGCGGCCGCATAGCTGGCCAGGGTGTGCTCGGGGCGGTAGCCCGACGCACCGCGGTGGCCGATGACCAGCGGCGCGGCGCCGTCCAGCGTGGCCCAGGTGGTGGCCTGGGCGGCAGGCACGGTCAGCAGGGTGGCGGTGATGCCGGCGGCCAGGGCCAGGCCGCTGCGGATGGGGGTCATCATGGTCTCTCTCCTCGGATGTTTGCCGCTCAGCTTGCGGGCCAGGCATGACGCTGTGTTGACAGCACCATGGCCCGACCGGCTGTCCGCGTGGCCGGCGTTTCGTCGCGCCAGGCCGCGTCTGGTCGCAACGGACGTGCACGCCAGTGGCTGGCTGCCTACAGTCCAACCCATCGAACACCCGCACCCACCAAGGAGCCCACCATGACCACCCCCCGCGCCCTGCAGACCCGCTTCACCCAACACGCCCTGTCGCTGGGCTTGGCCGCCCTGGTGACCGCCGGCGTGCTGCAAGGGGTGCTGGGCCTGGCCGGTGCCGACCATGCGGCGCAGCTGGCGCAGCGCCAGCAGGCCGTGCCGCAGGCCATCGCCCAGGTGTTGGTGGCGCCGCAAGCCTGACCATCCGGCGGCGCGCCGCCGCCATGCCATTCACCGCTTTTGCGGCCCTGTGATCCGGGGGCGCTTCACGGGCCGGCCGGGTGCCGGCCCACTTTTTTTCAGGCGCGGCGCCGGGTCAGTGGTGGCTGGCGTCCGCGGGGATGCGGAACCGCGCCACCACCTGCACCAGGTCGTTGGCCTGCTGCTTCAGGGATTCCGACGCCGCGGCGGTCTGCTCCACCAAGGCGGCGTTCTGTTGGGTCATCTGGTCGAGGCCGTTGACGGCATCGCCCACCAGCTTGACGCCGCTGCTCTGCTCTTCGGCCGCCACGGTGATGTTGCCCAGCAGGTCGTTGATGGTGCGGGCACCGCCCACCAGCGCGCCGATCTCGCGGCCCGCCGACTCGACCACGCCGGTGCCGGCCTGCACCCGCTCGACGGTGTTGGTGATCAGCGACTTGATCTCCTTGGCCGCCACCGCCGAGCGCTGCGCCAGGCTGCGCACCTCGCTGGCCACCACCGCGAAGCCGCGGCCCTGCTCGCCGGCGCGGGCGGCTTCCACCGCCGCGTTCAGCGCCAGGATATTGGTCTGGAAGGCAATGCCGTCGATGGTGCCGATGATGTCGCGGATGCGGGTCGACGCCGCGCGGATCTCGCCCATCGTGGCCACCGCATCCTCGATCACCCGCCCGCCCCGCTCGGCCACGGCGGCGTTGTCCTGGGCCACGCCGGCAGCCTGCTGGGTGTGCGCCGCGCTGTGGGCCAGCGTGCCGGTGATCTGCTCCAACGACGCGGCGGTCTGCTGCAGCTCGGACGCGGCCTGCTCGGTGCGGGCCGACAGGTCCGTCGACCCCTGGGCAACCTCGGTGCTGGCGTGGACGATCGACTCGGACGCGCCCCGCACGTCGCGCACGATCATGGCCATGGATGCCTGCATGCGCGCCAGCGCTGTCATCAACTGCGCCGCCTCGTCGTTGCCCCAGGGCCGCGGCGCCCGGGTCAGGTCGCCGTCGGCCATGTTGTCGAGGTGGCGCGCCACCTCCTGCAGCCCGCCCGACATCACCCGCGCAAAGCAGTAAAAGAGATAGGCGCCCAGCAGCAGGCACAGCGCCACCACCGCGGCCTTGGCGTTGCGCTGGAACTGCAGTTGCGCCGAGCGCGCCTGCAGCAGCCCGTCGAGCACCGGCAGCACCTGGTTGAACACGGTGAAGTAGGCGGCCATCGCCTTGCGGCCGGAGGCGTACACCTCGGCCGGCTCGAGCGCGGCCTTGACCATCTCTGACGGGTCGGACCCCTTGAGGAACTTGGCGGCGTCGTCAAAGCCCTTCAGGTCGATCTTGGCCTTCAGCGCGGGGTTGGCATTGAACGCACGCTCGAAGAAGTCCCGCGTGTCGTCGATGCCGCCTGTCGCCCGGGCGGCCCAGACCGCATAGCGGCGGAACTGCTCGGGGTTCTCCAGCCCGCCCTTGGCCACCGCATAGGTGCCCCAGCCCCAGACCTGCCCCAGGTCCTCGCTGGCCTTGGGCATGGTGAGGAACACGCCGTTGATCAGGAACAGCGAGTCCACATCCGGGTCCAGCACCAGGTTGGACTCATCGCTGAGGCCCCGCAGCACCGCCAGCGATGCCTCGGTCACCTTGCCGAACACGGTGCGGCCCTTGTCGTCGGCGCCGTTCTTCGACGTGGCGGTGGCCATCCATGCCGTCCGCATGGTGGCCAAGCGCTCGGTCAGCCCCAGCGGGTCGCCGCTGTCCTTCAGGTGGGTGCTGAAGGTGCCCAGCGCCTGGTCCACGCGCTGGCGCCCGGCGGCGTAGTCCTGGCTCGCGTCATGCCCGCCCAGCGTGGCGCGGGTGGCGTTGCGCACTTCCAGCACCGCGTGCAGCAGCGGCACGAACTGCTGCATGGCGGCCACGCCTGCGCGTTCCTTGGTCGTGAACTCGATCTGGTCCTGGATGCTGCGCAGGAAGGCGCTGCCCACCAGCGCCGCCGGCATCAGCAGCACCAGCGAGATCAGCAGGGCCTTGCTGCGGAACCGCAGGTTGCGGAACAGGCGCACACCGGGCGCCCAGATGCCGTGGTACCGGAAGAAATCGGCGCCGCTCGCCGGGGAGGTGCTGTGGGACATCGCCAACCTTCAACTGCTTGGATGACCCCGATCGACCATCCTTGTGTTGCTCTGGGTATCGGTGTCGCCAGCGCCCGCCGCAGGGGCTGCCGGCGTCACTTCTTCACACCGACGGCTGTCTTTCAGGCCGCCGACAGCCGGAACGACGCAATCACTCGGCCCAGCTGGCCGGCCTGGTCCCGCAGGCTCTCGGCCGCGGCGGCCGACTGCTCCACCAGGGCCGCGTTCTGCTGCGTCATGCCGTCCAGCTCACTGACCGAGGTGTTGATCTGGCCGATGCCGTTGCGCTGCTCCTGGTTGGCTGCGCTGATCTCGCCGATGACGTCGGACACGCGGCGGATGCCCACCACGATCTCGTCCATCATGCTGCCGGCCTGCTGCACCAGCGCGCTGCCGGATTCCACCCTCTCGACGCTGGCGCCGATCAGGCCCTTGATCTCGCGCGCGGCGGCCGCGCTGCGCTGCGCCAGGCTGCGCACCTCTGACGCCACCACCGCAAAGCCGCGGCCCTGCTCACCCGCGCGGGCGGCTTCCACCGCCGCGTTCAGTGCCAGGATGTTGGTCTGGACAGCGATGCCGTCGATGGTGCCGATGATGTCGGCAATCTTGCGGCTGGACGTGCTGATGTCGCCCATGTTGGCCACCACCTGCTGCACCACTGCGCCGCCGCGCTGCACCGCCTGCACGGCCGACTGGGCCAGCTGGTTGGCGGTGCTGGCCGATTCGGCGCTCTGCTGCACCGTGCCGGTGAGCTGGGCCATCGCGCTGGCGGTCTGCTGCAGGCTGCTGGCGGCCTGCTCGGTGCGGTGGCTCAGGTCGGTGCTGCCGCTGGCCACCTCGCCCGACGCCAGCGAGATGCTGCTGGCCGTCTGGCTGACCGACACCATGGCGGTGTTCAGCCGCAACACCGCGGTGCGCAGCGCCAGGCCCTGCGGCGTTCGGGCTTGCAGCTTGTCGACGTCGAGCGCCAGCGCCTCGCCGTCGCCCATGTGGCCGACGATGCGGGCCACCTCGTCGGTGGCATCGGCATTGCGGCGCATCAGCACCGCCATGTAGATCTCGAAGCCGGTCTGCACCACCACATAGCCGGCATGCGCCAGGATGCGGGTGAAGTCGGGCGTGGTCAGGCAGTACACGCCGGCGCCGCCGGCCTGCAGGCGGTCGAACACCACGTGGTGCACCGCAATCAGCCCAGCGGCCGCCACGATGGGCCGCCAGTCGCGGTAGACCAGCAGCACGCCCAGCGTGACGAACACGCCGAAGTGCAGTTCCAGCGTGCCGCGGGCCAGCTGGATGTGCAGCGCCGTCATCGCCATCAGGCAGCAGGCCAGCACCAGGCTGGACGCCAACGTGCCGGTGGCCAGGGTGCCGGCGGCCAGACCCAGCGCCAGCAGCGAGCCTCCCACCAGCAGCGCGGTGCCCATCTGGTCGTACTGCAGTCCCAGGGCGACAGCGATCAGCCCGCTGGCGACCAGTGCCAGCAACATCAGCCGGTCGGCGGTCTTGGACATGGAGCCCGTGGCGGGCAGGGTGCTGGATGACATCGTGGCCTTTCAGTGGTCGGCGCGCCCGCCACACGGCGGCGGGCATGCGGTGGCCCGGCCCGGGACAGCAGGCACCCGGCACAGAGCGTGAGCCTGTCTATCGGCGCGCCCGCCCGGCGCTTGAGCCCGTCCGCTGCAGGGTGGCGGGGGCGGCGTACCATCTCGCACGGTCAGCGGCAACGCCAGCCCCGACACCAGCCCGAAGGAGCCCGAGATGAAAGCAGTGTGGAACGGCGTGGCCATCGCCGAGAGCGACGACACCGTGGTGGTGGAAGGCAACCACTACTTTCCCGAAGCCGCGGTCAAGCGCGACTACCTGGCGCACAGCAACCACCGCACGTCCTGCGCCTGGAAGGGCCAGGCCCGGTACCACAGCCTGCTGGTCAACGGTGATCTGAACCCCGATGCTGTCTGGTACTACCCCGAGCCCAGCGAGGCCGCGGCCAACATCAAGGGGCGGCTGGCCTTCTGGAAGGGTGTGCAGGTCACCGACTGACCCGTTGGCCAGCGCGGTCGCGGTGGCCGCGCGGCGCGCGCGCTGTGCAGCCCGCCCACGGCCCCGCAGCGCTCGGCCGCTTCGTCAAGCCCCAAGCTTCTTCAGGAGGCTTGGAGTCCGGGCGCAGCCAGCCGGCCGGCCTGGAAGTCTTCCACCGCGGTCATCAGCTCGTCGCGGGTGTTCATCACGAAAGGCCCGTACTGGGCGATGGGCTCGCCCAGCGGCGCGCCAGCAATCAGCAGCGCGCGCGCCGGTGCATCGCCGGCCCGCAGCAGCACGCCGTCGGCTGCAGGGTCCTGCGCCAGCACCGCCATGCGTTGCACCGGCACCGGCGTCTCGCCCACCTGCAGCGCCCCCCGGTACACATAGACAAAGCCGTTGTGGCCGGCCGGCAATGGCTGCGCGAACTGGGCGCCGGGCGCCAGGTGCACGTCCAGGTACAGCGGCTCGGTGCGCGGGCGCTGCACCGCCCCGGCCACGCCCTGGCTGGCGCCGGCGATCACCCGCACGCGCACGCCGGGGGCATTGAACTCGGGGATCTGCGCGGCCGGGATGTCGCGGTAGGCCGGTGGCTGCATCTTGTCGGCTTGTGCCAAGTTCAGCCACAGCTGGAAGCCCTCCATCACGCCTTCGGTCTGCTCGGGCAGCTCACTGTGGATGACGCCGCGGCCGGCGGTCATCCACTGCACCGCGCCGTCTTCCAGCAGGCCTTCATTGCCGGCGGAATCGCGGTGGCGCATGCGGCCGGCCAGCATGTAGGTGATGGTCTCGAAGCCGCGGTGCGGGTGGTCGGGGAAGCCGGCGATGTAGTCGCCCGGCTTGTCGGAGCCGAAGGCGTCGAGCATCAGGTAGGGGTCGAGCCGGCGCTGCAGCGGCTGGGTGAGCACGCGGGTCAGCTTGACGCCGGCGCCGTCGCTGGTGGCCTGGCCAGTCACCAGGCGCTCGACGCGGCGCGGGGTGCGCAATGGGGCAGTCGGCGGGGCGGTGGGGGTGGTGGTGGTGTCCATGGGCGAATGGTGGCACGCCCGCGCCGCCGCCGGTCGCCAACGGTTTTGAATGCGGCATGCAAAACCGCGGCTTGGTCGCGCTAGGCTTGGGCCCATGGCCGACGCTGCCCCGCCCCCCGCCATCGGCACCGCCCACCACCGCCGTCTGCGCGCGGTGTGGCACTCGGCCGGCTGGCCCTACCAGGACCTGCTGGAGGTGGAGCTGCTGGCCGCCGGCCTGCTGCAGCGCCAGCAGGACGCCCAGGGCCGCGACACGGTGCGCGTCACCGACGCCGGCCTGCAGGTGCTGCACCACACGCTGCTGAAGAACCGCGCCGCGCGCGACGACCATGAGCAGCTGGTGGCCCAGGTGGCGCGCGCCATGCAGCGCGCCGGCCGGGTGGTGTGGCGCGGGCTGAGCCTGCGCGCCCGGGTGGGTGGCGGAGCCGTCATCGACGGCGAGGCGGAGCCCGGCTGGGCGATGGCCATACCCGATGTCTATTCGATCCGCCACACCACGGTGGAAGACTATGTGGAACCGGTGGCGCATGAGATCAAGGTGCGCCGCGCCGATCTGCTGGCCGACCTGCGCCGCCCGGCCAAGGGCGAGGCCTACCGCTGGCTGAGCGGCGAATGCTGGTATGTGCTGCGCGAGGGCATCGCCCAGCCCGAGGAGATCCCCCCGGTCTACGGCGTGCTGCTGGCCGATGCCGGCGGCGGCCTGGCCGTGGCCCGTGCGGCGCCGCGCCGGCCGATGCGTCTGCCGTTCATGGTGTGGATGGCGCTGGCACGCGCCACGCCCGAGCCGGCCGACGACGACGATGCCCAGCCGGGCCTGGGGGTGGCCGAACTGCACGACCCCGGGCCCGCACCGCCCGCCTGATGGCGACAGAATTCGCTGTTGACCAAGTGCTTGCGCCCTGCACCCACCGCCCGACCGGGAGACCCGTGATGACCCACCCGATGCCGTCTGTCCGCTTTGCCCTGGTGGCGGCAGGCCTGGCCCTGTCGTTGACGATGGCGTTGCCGGTGGTGGCCGCACAGCCCAACCCGCCCGGCCCCGGCGTGGCCTGGATGGCGGCGGCCGCCGACGCCGACATCGCCCGCGCCTTCGCCCAGGCCAAGGCCGAGAAGAAGCCACTGCTGCTGTATTGGGGCGCCAAGTGGTGCCCGCCGTGCAACCAGCTGAAGGCCACGCTGTTCAACCGGGCCGACTTCATCGACCGTGCCAAGAGCTTCGTGGCGGTGCACATCGATGGTGACCAGCCCGGCGCGCAGCAGCTTGGCGGGCGCTTCAAGGTGCGCGGCTACCCGACGATGCTGCTGCTGTCTGCCGACGGCACCGAGATCACCCGCCTGCCCGGCGAGGTGGACGCGCCGCAGGTCATGGCGGTGCTGCAGTTGGGCCTGGCCGGCGGTCGGCCGGTCAAGGCGGTGCTGGCCGACGCCCGCGCCGGCAAGCCGGTCAGCGGCCCGGAATGGCGCATGCTGGCGTTTTATGGCTGGGACACCGACGAAGCGCAGCTGGTGCCCGCCGCTGAGCGGCCGGCGCTGCTGGCGCAGCTGTCACGCGCCTGCCCGCCGGCCGAGCGCGATGCCGCCACGCGCCTGCTGCTGAAGGCCCTGGCCGAGAGCGACGACGGCAAGGGCATCAAGCCCGATGCCGGCCTGCGCGACCAGGTGCGCAAGCTGCTGGCCGATGCCGCAGCCACCCGGGCGCAGATGGACGTGGTGGTGAACTTTGCCGCCGACATCACCAAGGCGCTGGCGCCGGAAGCCGGTGCCGACCGCCAGGCCATGGCCGGCGCTTTCGACGCCGCGCTGCAGCGGCTGGAGTCCGACGCCAGCCTGTCGCGCGGGGACCGGCTGGGCGCGTTGATCAGCCGGGTGGCGCTGGCCCGCATCGACCAGCCGGCCAAGGAGCGCCAGCCCAAGCTGCCCGACGCCCTGGTGCAGCGGGTGCGCACGCAGGTGGCGCGCGACGACCAGCAGATCACCGACGGCTACGAGCGCCAGGCGGTGGTGACCGCCGGCGCCCATGCGCTGGGCGAGGCCGGCCTGTGGGCCGAGAGCGATGCGCTGCTGAAGGCCAACCTGGCGAAGAGCCATTCGCCCTACTACCTGATGAGCCAGCTGGGCGGCAACGCCCGCAAGCTGGGCCAGACCGACGAGGCGCTGCGCTGGTATGCGCTGGCCTTTGAGAAGAGCGAAGGTCCGGCCACCCGGCTGCAGTGGGGAGCGGGCTACTTCAGCGCCCTGGTCGACCTGGCGCCGCAGGACGCGGCCCGCATCGAGCAGGTGGCACGCCAGTTGTTTGCCGAGGCCGCGCAGGACCGCGCCGCCTTCCATGAACGCAGCGCGCGGTCGCTGCAGCGGGTGGGCAGCAAGCTCGACGCCTGGAACCAGGGCCCGCAGCAGGCGGCGGTGCTGCAGCGCCTGCACGACGGCCCGCAAGGCCTGGCGGCGGTGTGCGGCAAGCTGCCCGCCACCGACCCGCAGCGCGCCACCTGCGATGGCATCGCCAAGGGCCTGCTGAAGAGGCCCGCGGCCGCAGCGGGCTGACCGGTCGGGCCGGGGCGCGCAGTATGCTGTGGCTCCGCTCCGCCCCGCGCCACTTGCAGGAGACCGCATGCCCCGCCCCATCCTTGATGAATCCGCCATCCACCCTGCTGTGCGCGCGCAGGTGGCCAGCCTGCATGCCGACGTGGTGGCCCAGGTGCGCGAGGCGGTGTCGGCGCACGACGTGGTGGTCGTCGGCATGGCCGGCAACCCGTTCGTGAAGAAGGCGCGCCGCGCGCTGGACGCCGCCGGCGTGGCCCACCACGACATCGACGTCGGCAGCTACTTCAGCCAGTGGCGCCGCCGCAACGCGCTGAAGATGTGGACTGGCTGGCCGACGCTGCCGATGGTGTTCGTGCGCCGCCAACTGGTGGGCGGCGCCGACGACCTGCAGCGCCTGATCGGCAGTGGCGAGCTCAAGCAGCTGCTGGCCTGAAGTGAGCCCTCGTCCGGTGCGCCCCTGGCGGCCCGGCAACGCCGGTTCCGTGGCGGCCGCTTGGGCCGGTGCCTTGCTGAGTCTGGCCCCGCTGCTGGCCGCCGCCGGGCCAGCCAGCACCAGTGCCTGCTGGCTGACCGGCCGGCCGCAGGCCGCGCGCTGCGGCGTGCTGCAGCGCCCGCTGGACCCCGCCCGGCCGCAGGGCCCGCAGATCGATGTGCACTTCGCGGTGGTGCCGGCGCTGGCGCGCAACAAGGCGCCCGATGCGGTGTTCTTCTTCGCCGGCGGGCCGGGCCAGAGCGCCATCCAGCTGGGCGGCCAGCTGGCGGCGGCGCACAGCCGGCTGCAGCAGCGGCGGGATCTGGTGTTTGTCGACCAGCGCGGCACCGGCCGCAGTGCGCCGCTGGCCTGCCCCGACGACGCTGAGCGCGCCGTGCTGCAGCCGCTGGCCGCGCGCAGTGATCAGGCCCAGCGCCTGCAGCAGCTGCAGGCCTGCCGCCAGGCGCTGCAGGCGCTTGCGCATGGTGACCTGCGCTTCTACACCACCGAGATCGCGATGGCCGATGTGGACGCCGTGCGCCAGGCGCTGGGCATCGCGCAGATCAACGCCATCGGTGCGTCGTACGGCACCCGCGCGGTGCTCAGCTACCAGCGGCAGTTTCCGCAGGCGGTGCGGCGGGCGGTGCTGGACGGCGTGGCCCCGCCCGACATGCGTCTGCCCGACGCCGGCGCCGCCGACAACCAGGCCGCGTGGGACGCCCTGCTGCAGGCCTGCGCGGCCGACGCTGCCTGCCACCGCCGCCATCCCACGCTGGCGCAGCGCCTGCCGGCCCTGCTGGCGGCGCTGCCGCACACCGTGCAGCTGCCGCATCCGGTGACCGCCCGGCTGGAGACCGTGACGCTGACCCGTGACACCCTGCTGGCCATGGTGCGCACGCCGCTCTACAGCCCGCCGCTCGCCGCCGGCCTGCCCGCAGCGCTGGACGAAGCCGCTGCCGGCCGCTGGGCGCCGCTGGCCGCATTGGGGGCGGCGCTGGGCGGGCCGGGTGACGGCTTTGCCACCGGCCAGCATTTCTCTGTGGTCTGCAGTGAAGACCTGGGCCGGGGTGCGCCTGCCGCGCCGCCGGCCCTGCCGGCATCGGCGGTGTTTGCCGGCGGTGGCAGCGCGCTGTACCAGGCCGCCTGCGCCGGCTGGCCGCGCGGCGCGGTCAGCCCGGCCTTCTACACCTTGCCGCCGGCGGTGGCGCCCACCTGGCTGCTGTCGGGCAGCCTGGACCCGGTGACGCCGCCGCGCCACGGCCAGCGGGTGGCGCAGGCCCTGGGCCCATTGGCGCGCCACATCACCGTGCCCAACGTCGGCCACGGCACGCTGGCCCTGCCCTGCCTGCGCGACGCGGTGGCGCGCTTCATCACCACCGACGACCCGGCCGCCGCGCTGGCCTCCCGCGCCGATTGCGCCGCCGCCCTGCCGAGGCCGCCCGCCTTTGTGCCGCCGGGGGGCACGCCATGATCGTGGTGCAGGCGCTGGCCAAGCAGTTTGTGCACGGGCGCGGGCGGCAGCGGCAGGTGGTCGATGCCGTGCAGGCGGTCAGCTTCCAGGCCGCCGACGGCTGCATCACCGGCCTGCTGGGCCCCAATGGTGCGGGCAAGACCACCACGCTGCGCATGATCGCCGGCCTGGTGCGGCCCGACGCCGGCCAGATCAGCGTGGCCGGCATCGACGTGGCGCGCCAGCCGCAGGCCGTGCAGGCGCGGCTGGGCGTGCTGTCGGACGCGCGCGGGCTGTACCCGCGGCTGACGGCGCGCGAGAACATCGTCTACTACGGCCGGCTGCATGGCTTGGCGCGGGCGCAGGCCGAGGCGCGTGCGGCGCTGCTGGCCGGCATGCTGGACATGGCACCGCTGATGGACCGCCGCACCGATGGCTTCAGCCAGGGCGAGCGCATGAAGACCGCGCTGGCCCGCGCCCTGGTGCACGACCCGTCGCACATCATCCTGGACGAGCCCACCAACGGCCTGGACGTCTTGGCCACCCGCAGCCTGCGCGATGCGCTGCGCCGCCTGCGCGACGACGGCGGCAAGTGCATCGTCTTTTCCAGCCACATCATGCAGGAGGTGGAGCGGCTGTGTGACCAGGTGGTGGTGGTGGCCGGTGGCCGCACCGTGGCCGACGGCACCGTGCCGGCGCTGCTGGCGCAGACCGGGCAGACCGACTTCGAGGCCTGCTTCGTGCAGTTGGCGTTCGGGCCCGGCGCGGCCGGGGTGGCGCCATGAACGTCAGCGTGCTGGCCGGCGCCTGGCAGGTGTTCACCAAGGAGCTGCGTGACGCGCTGCGCGACCGCCGCACGCTGGCGATGGTGCTGCTGTCGTCGGTGGCGCTGGGGCCGCTGCTGCTGGTGGCGCTGTCGCTGCTGGTGGCCGAGTTCGAGGCCCGTGCCGACGCGCGCGACGTCTACGCGGTGGGCATGGACACCGCCCCCACGCTGCGCAACTACATCGAGCGCCAGGCCTGGACGGTGCACACCGCCCCCCCCGACCATGCCGATGCGCTGGTCAAGCGCCGCCTGGACCATCCGGTGCTGGTGGTGCCGCCGGGGTTCGAGGCTGACTTGGTCGCCGGCATTGCGCCCGAGCTGCTGCTGATCTCGTCGTCTGCCAACCAGCGTGCCCAGGGCAGTGCCGGCAGCGTGTCGGCGCTGCTGCAGGGCTTCAGCCAGGAGCAGGCCAGCCTGCGCCTGGTGCTGCGCGGCGTGCCGCCGGCGGCGCTGCAGGCGGTGGCGGTGCAGCGCCGCGACCTGGCCGACCCTCGCGCGCGTGCCGCGCAGTTCACCCGGCTGCTGCCGTTCTTCGTCCTGATGGCGGTGCTCTACGGCGCGCTGCATGCCGCGCTGGACACCACCGCTGGCGAGCGCGAGCGCGGCTCGCTCGAGCCGCTGCTGATGACGCCGCTGCCGCGCGCCGCCCTGGTGCTGGGCAAGTGGGGTGCGGTGGCGGTGATGGGCATGGGCGTGGCGGTGCTGGCCTGCTTCGGCTTTCTGCCCGGGCAATGGCTGCTGCGCAGCGAGGCGCTGGCCGCGATGTTCCAGTTCGGCTGGCGCGAGGCGGCGCTGTTCCTGGCGCTGCTGCTGCCGGTGGCGGCGTTGCTGGCGGCGCTGCTGATGGCGGTGGCGATCCGCAGCCGCAGTTTCAAGGAAGCCCAGGCCAGCAGCACCGTGGTGGTGTTGGCGGTGTCCTTGCTGCCGCTGGTGACGGCCTTTCAGACCGGCGGTGAGCAGCCCTGGCACCTGTGGGTGCCGGCGCTGGCGCAGATCACGCTGATGCAGCGGGTGCTGGAGGGCGAGGTGCTGGGCGCGGCCGACCTGCTGCTGCCGCTGATTGTGGCGGCGCTGGTGGCGCTGGCGTGCCTGGCCTCGGTGGCGCGCCAGCTGCGGATGGCGGCCTGGAAGTGAGTGCCTGCTCGGCGGGATTCGCAGGCGAGCCCTCGCCCGCGCCTGCGCGCCGTGCGCCACCTCATGCCGCCAGGGCGACCGGGTGCCCGAGGGCCTGTTCCACCGCCTGCTGCCAGGGCAGGCCGTGCACGATGGCGTTGAAGTGGCGTGCCGAGGCATAAGCGGTGAGCACCTCGCCCTCCTCGCCCACCAGGCGCAAGTTGGTCACCACCGCCATCGGGTCGGCCATGGCCACCACGCCGCAGGTCAGCTGCACCCAGTCCCAGGCCATGCCCACATCACCATCGTCGCCATGCCAGGCCCAGATCGTCTGGCCCACGCTGCGGCAGTGGCCGTCACCGGCGCTGGTGACCTGGGTGCCCAGATGCTGCAGGTGCAGCGGGACGGGACGGCCGACCTGCCACAATAACTGCGGCCAGGCGCGCAAGGCCCAAGGCGGGCATGGCTGGAGCATGAAGTTCATGGGTGGTTTGTGGCTGTGTTGGTTGTGTGCAGCAGTTTTCGGCATCCGGCGGCAAATGAAAACATGTAAACCTTTCCAGGGCGTTTCGGCGGGGGCCGGAAGGCGCTGACCCCTCCTGGCATGTTGCCGGCGGGATTCACCTCGATCCTTGATGCGGGCAGTCGCGACGACTTCCGCAGTGGAGTGGTGCGCTTCTCGCAGAACCTGGGGTTCAACACCGTCTCGGCCATGGCGGTGGTCGATTTTGCGGTGGGGCGGTCCGAGTTCGTCTCCATCGACAACGCGCCCGACGGCTACGCCACCGCCATGCATGACGTGCCCAGCATGCGCCGCGACCCGGTGATGCAGCACTGTCGCCACCATTCGGTGCCGATCATCTGGGACCAGAACACGTACACCCGTCTGGGCTTGGGCGAGCTCTGGGAGGAGCAGGCCCGCTTCGGCTACCGCACCGGCATTGCGATGGCGCTGCACCTGCCCGAGGGCCGCCACTTTGCCTTCGGTGTCGAGCGCGACAAGCCGCTGCCGTCCGACGGCGGTGAACTGCAGCGGTTGGTGGCCGACCTGCAGTTGTTTGCCGTGCATGCCCAGGACGCCGCCATGCGGCTGCTGTCGCCGGCGGCTCCCGCCATCGACCGCCCGGTGCTGACCCCGCGTGAGCTGGAGGCATTGCGCTGGACGATGGAAGGCAAGACCGCCTGGGAGCTGGGCGCCATCCTGGGCATCACCGAGCGCACGGCGGTGTTGCATGTCAACAATGCCATGCACAAGCTGGGTTGCAGCAGCAAGCACCAGGCGGTGCTGCGAGCGCTGAGGCTGGGCCTGATCTCCTGACCGAATCCGCCGCCGCCCTGGCGGCCGTCGATGTCGGATCGATCGATGACGGGGTGATTGCAGGTGCTTCTCCAGGCCCTGTAAGAGTTGACAGTTCCGGCAGTAGTGCGGCGCTGGTGAAATTCAACGCAAGCGCTGGGACAGGCGCCACACCCCACCAATGCTCAGGAGTCGCACCATGCCCAGCCCCGTCCACGCCGACACCACCACCCAACTGCCCCGCGCTGGTTGGTGAGGCACGGGCGCCAGGCGCCCGGCCTCTGTTTTGTGCCGTTCCAATGAACGCGGCCCGGTCAATCCGGGCCGCTTGTCTTGGTGCGGGCTGTTGTGTCAGCCTTGTTTCATCGGGCAGGTGTTCAGGCCCAGCAGCGGGTAGATCGGGCAGAAGCCGATGGCGCCGGTCAGCAGCGGCACCACGCCGATCCAGCCCCAGGCACCCACGGTGCCGGTCGCCGCCAGACCGATCAGCACCACGCCGGCGCTGATGCGAAGAATGCGGTCGATGCCGCCGACATTGGATTTCATGGGTCTCTCCGGATGGGCCGGCCAGGTGCCGACAGACAGCACTGTGCCCGCCGCAGCACGGCCGCCCTGTGACCTGGGTCAACGAGGGCCGGCCGCCAAGGCCAGCAGCGCAGTGGATTCCTGGATGCCGGACTCGCCCGGGCCCGGTGCACACCCAGCCCATGCGCTGGAAGGCCACGGCCGCTGATCCCGCCAGGGCCAGGGTGCAACTGATGGCCGCAACAGATTCAATCGATTTGCCTTGATTGATAGATTTCCATAAACTCCTGATCCGCCATTCTGAACAGGGCACCCTGCAGGGCCAAGTCAGCGAGTTTCGGTGTGATGCGCCTTGGCATCGCCTTGGGCGTCAGCTGCCCGCGGTGGAGGCCACGGCGGGTGGAGCGCCGGGCGCGGTGGCCGCTTCCAGCCGCGCCAGCCACTGCATTGCATGGCTGCGATGGCTGCCGCACATCTCGGCAGACGGTTGCAGCGAACTGCAGACCGCCGGACGCGCAGGCTGGCCGAACAGCCGGCATCGGCCGGCGTCGTCCAGTTGCACGCAGGGCTGACCGGCCGGTTTGCCGTGCGGCATGCCGGGAATGGGTGAACTGATCGACGGCGCGGTGCAGCAGGCGGCGCAGCCGGGGCGGCAGCCGGGTGCTTCGTCGGGGGCGGCGGTGTCGGGCTGAAGCAGCATGGCGTGGGTGTGCGGGCGCATGGGCATCATCGCCGGCCCAAGGCCATCACGGCGACTGTTCCCCGCCAGGCTGGCCGGGTTTTTACAATGCAGCCCTGCCCACCGCCTTTGGCGCGCCTTGCCGGCCTGCCCACCCCACCGTGCTGCACCCCCAATCATTCGATGTCATCGTTGTCGGCGGCGGCCATGCCGGTACCGAAGCGGCGCTGGCCGCCGCCCGCATGGGCTGCACCACCTTGCTGCTGACCCACAACATCGAGACCCTGGGCCAGATGAGCTGCAACCCCAGCATCGGTGGCATCGGCAAGGGCCACCTGGTGAAAGAGGTGGACGCCCTGGGCGGCGCGATGGCCGCGGCCACCGACGAGGCCGGCATCCAGTTCCGCATCCTCAACGGCAGCAAGGGCCCGGCGGTGCGCGCCACCCGGGCGCAGGCCGACCGCATCCTGTACAAGGCCGCCATCCGCCACCGTCTGGAGAACCAGCCGAACCTGTGGCTGTTCCAGCAGGCGGTGGACGACTTGACGGTCGACAGCGATGGCGTGGGCACGCGGGTGACTGGCGCGGTGACGCAGGCCGGCATCCGCTTCCGCGGCAAGACGGTGGTGCTGACGGCGGGCACCTTTCTGGACGGCCGCATCCACATCGGCCTGCAGAACCACAGCGCGGGGCGCGCCGGCGACCCGCCGGCCGTCACGCTGTCGGCCCGGCTGAAGGAGCTGAAGCTGCCTCAGGGCCGGCTGAAGACCGGCACGCCGCCGCGCATCGACGGCCGCAGCATCGACTTCAGCCAACTGACCGAGCAGCCCGGCGACCTGGACCCGGTGCCGGTGTTCAGCTTCCTGGGCAGTGCCAGCCAGCACCCGCGCCAGGTGCCGTGCTGGATCACCCACACCAATGCGCGCACGCACGACATCATCCGCTCGGGCTTTGACCGCAGCCCCATGTTCACCGGCGTGATCGAAGGCGTGGGGCCGCGCTACTGCCCCAGCATCGAAGACAAGGTGAACCGCTTTGCCGACAAGGACAGCCACCAGATCTTTCTGGAGCCCGAAGGCCTGACCACGCATGAGTTCTACCCGAATGGCATTTCCACCTCGTTGCCGTTCGACATCCAACTGGCGGCGCTGCAGTCGATGCCCGGGCTGGCGCAGGCCCACATCCTGCGGCCAGGCTACGCCATCGAGTACGACTTCTTCGACCCGCGAGAGCTGAAGAGCAGCTTCGAGACCAAGGCCATCAGAGGCCTGTTCTTCGCCGGGCAGATCAACGGCACCACCGGCTATGAAGAGGCGGCCGCCCAGGGGCTGTTTGCCGGTGCCAACGCGGCACTGCAGGCCCTGGGCCGCGACGCACTGCGCTTGGGCCGCGACCAGGCCTACCTGGGTGTGCTGGTCGATGACCTGATCACCAAGGGCGTGATCGAGCCCTACCGCATGTTCACCAGCCGGGCTGAGTTCCGCCTGCAACTGCGTGAAGACAACGCCGACGCCCGGCTGACTGAGATCGGCCGCGAACTGGGGCTGGTGGACGAGGCGCGCTGGGCAGCGTTCAACCGCAAGCGCGATGCGGTGGCCCGCACGGCTGAGGCGCTGAAGCGCTGCTGGGTGAACCCGTCGCTGCTGGCCGCTGCGGACGCCGAGCGCCTGCTGGGCAAGGCGATCGAGCATGAATACAACCTGGCTGATTTGCTGCGCCGGCCCGGTGTGGACTTTGACGGTGTGTCGGCCGTGGCTGGCGCGGCAGGTGTGCAACTGCCTGTTTCACGTGAAACATTGACTGCGGATCTGGGTGCCACGCTGGCCGCCACGGTGGTGGAGCAGGTGGAAATTGCGACCAAGTACGCCGGCTACATCGGCAAGCAGACCGACGATGTCGCCCGCGCCGGGCACTTCGAACACCTGAAACTGCCGCCCGATCTGGACTACGCCCAGGTGAAGGCCTTGAGCTTCGAGGTGCGGCAGACGCTGGGCCGCCACCGCCCGGAGACCCTGGGCCAGGCATCGCGCTTGTCGGGCGTGACCCCGGCCGCGATCTCGCTGCTATTGGTGCATCTGAAGAAGGGGCGCTTCCAGGGGTTTGGCGATGCGCTGCTCCTGGTTGCGGTGGCGCCCGAGCCTGCGCCCGCCGCGGACGCAGCCTGAGATGCCACCCGCCAGTCTGCCGACTGATCGCCTGGCGCGACTGCAGCGCGCAGCCGAGGTGCTCGGCTTGCCGATGGACGGCGCCCAGTCCGGCCAGTTGCTGGCCTACCTCGACCTGCTGCAGCGCTGGAATCGAGTCTACAACCTCACGGCCTTGCGCGACCCGGCAGAGATGCTGAGTCACCATCTGATCGACTGCCTGGCCGTGTTGCCGCCTTTGCAGCGCTGGTGGCCAGAGGGCAAAGCGCCGTCAGGCGTACCGCGCCGGGTGCTGGATGTGGGCAGCGGCGGCGGTTTGCCGGGCGTGGTGCTGGCGGCGCTGCAGCCCGGTTGGCAGGTGGATTGCGTCGACACCGTGGTGAAGAAGGTCAGCTTCATCCGCCAGGTGGCGGCAGAGTTGCGGCTGCCCAATCTGCACGGTCTGCATGCCCGGGTGGAGTCGTTGGCCCCGCCGCCGGGCGGCTACCCGCTGATCACGTCGCGGGCGTTTGCGTCGTTGGCAGACTTCACTGCACTCACCCGGCATCTGTTGTCTGACGCTGGCGTGTGGGTGGCGATGAAGGGTAAATTGCCGGCCGACGAGCAGGCTGTGCTGCCGGATTCGGTGGAAGTGTTTCACGTGGAACAACTGCAGGTGCCTGGGCTGGACGCGCAGCGCTGCCTGGTCTGGATGCGGCCGCGCTGAGCCCTGCACCCCTGCGTTGCGGCAGCGCTGCCGCACGGGCCGTGGCGTCCAGGCGCCAAGCCAGCGGCGATACTCTGGCCCATGGCCAAAGTGTTCTGCATCGCGAACCAGAAAGGTGGCGTCGGCAAGACCACCACCACCGTCAACCTGGCTGCCGGCCTGGCCCGTGTGGGCCAGCGGGTGCTGGTGGTCGACCTCGACCCGCAGGGCAATGCCACCATGGGGTCGGGTGTCGACAAGCGTGCGATGGCGCTGTCGGTCTACGACGTGTTGTTGGAGTCGGCCGGCATCGTGGAAGCTCGCCAGCGCAGTGAGGCCGGCGGTTACGACGTGCTGGGCGCCAACCGCGAGCTGGCCGGCGCCGAGGTGGAGCTGGTGGCGCTGGAGCGCCGCAACGAGCGGCTGCGAAAGGCCCTGGCCACCGCCGCTGCCGAGCCCGACGGCCGCTACGACTTCGTGCTGATCGACTGCCCGCCGTCGCTGAGCATGCTCACCTTGAACGGCCTGTGCAGCGCGCATGGCGTGATCGTGCCGATGCAGTGCGAGTACTTTGCGCTGGAAGGCCTGTCGGACCTGGTCAACACCATCAAGCAGGTGCATGCCAATCTCAACCGCGATCTGCAGGTGATCGGCCTGCTGCGGGTGATGTTCGACCCCCGCATCACCCTGCAGCAGCAGGTCAGCGACCAGCTCAAGGCCCACTTCGGCGACAAGTTGTTCAACACCGTCATCCCGCGCAACGTGCGGCTGGCCGAAGCGCCCAGCTACGGCCAGCCCGGCGTGGTGTTCGACACGGCGTCCAAGGGCGCGCAGGCCTACATCGCCTTCGCGCAAGAGCTGGTGCAGCGGGTGGCCCAGCTCGGCATGCCCGCCTGAGCGCCCGGCCGGCGCGTGCCATGCAGCTGTCCAGCCACCTGCCCGAGGCCCTGCTGTCGCGCATCGAAGACGCCGGCCTGAACGCCAGCGCCCCGCCGCAGCAGCGCTGGGTTGACGGCTGGCTGCTGCGTTATTCCCCCGGCAAGGCCAAGCGGGCGCGGTGCATCCAGCCGGTGGCTGACGGCCGCCTGCCGCTGGCCGAACGCCTGGCGCTGTGCCAGGCCGTGTTCCAGGCGGCCGGCCTGCCGATGGTGGCGCGCCTCACACCCTTCAGCCGGCCGCAGGGCCTGGACAACGCGCTGGACGCGCTGGGCTGGCACCGGCAGGACGACACGCGGGTGATGGTGGCGCCGCAAAGCCCGGCCGTGGCCGAGCCGCTGCCCGCCGGCCTGGCTTGGCAGCCGTTGGGCGCCGACGCCTATGCCGAGGTGGTGGGCGCGTTGCGCGGCTCACCCGTTGCACAGCGCCAGGCCCACGCCCAGCGGCTGGCCTTGTCGCCCGTGCCTTACCAGGGCTGGGCGCTGTACGGCGACGGCCAGGTGCTGGCCTGTGGCCAGAGCGCGGTCGAGGCCGACCTGGTCGGCCTGTACGACGTGTTCACCCGTCCGCAGGCGCGCGGCCGCGGTCTGTCACGCCTGCTGTGCAGTCGCCTGCTGGCGCAGGCCCACGCCGCCGGCGCGCGGGTGGCCTACCTTCAAGTGGACGCGGACAACCACGCCGCCCGCGCCGTCTACCACCGGCTGGGCTTTGCAGACGCCTACGCCTACCACTACCGCAGCCCGGAGCTGCACGCCGGCTGACCGCCTGCCGCGGGCGTCAGGGGTACAGCCCACGCTCCTGCCGCGCCGTCAGGATCCGCTCGCAGGCCACCGCGAAGGTGGCGGTGCGCAGGCTGATGCGGTGGCGGTCGGCCACGTCCCAGATGTGGGTCAGCGCGCCGACCATGATCTTGTCGAGCCGCGCGTTGATCTCGTCCTCGGTCCAGAAGAACGACGAGAAGTCCTGCACCCATTCGAAGTAGCTCACCGTCACGCCGCCGGCGTTGCAGATCACGTCGGGCACCACCAGCACGCTGCGCTCGGCCAGGATGTCGTCGGCCGCCGACCCGGTGGGGCCGTTGGCGCCTTCCAGCACCAGCTTCGCCTTCAACCGGTTGGCGCGGGCGGCGGTGATCTGGTTTTCCAACGCGGCGGGGATCAGGATCTGGCAGTCCACGTCCCAGAAGTCCTCGCCCGCCATCGCCTCGCCACCGGCAAAGCCGGCCACGCCGCCATTCGCCTTCACATGGGCCTGCAGGGCCGCGGTGTCCAGCCCCCGGCCGTTGAACACCGTGCCGCTGTGGTCCTGCGCAGCCACCACCAGGGCGCCGGCCTGGGCGAACAGCTCAGCGGCGGACGAGCCCACGTTGCCGAAGCCCTGCACCGCCACCCGGGCGCCGCCGATGTCCAGCCCGATGCGGCGCGCCGCCTCGCGGCCGGTGACGAACACGCCGCGCCCGGTGGCCTTCACCCGGCCCAGGCTGCCGCCCAGGTGCAGCGGCTTGCCGGTGACCACGCCGGTGGCGGTGGCGCCGGTGTTCATCGAGTAGGTGTCCATCATCCAGGCCATGATCTGGGCGTTGGTGTTGACGTCGGGCGCGGGGATGTCCTGCTGCGGGCCGATGATGATGCCGATCTCGCTGGTGTAGCGGCGCGTCATCTTCTCCAGCTCCTTCAAGCTGAGCGCCTTGGGGTCGACGCGGATGCCGCCCTTGGCGCCGCCGAAGGGCAGGTTCACCGCCGCGTTCTTGATGCTCATCCAGGCCGACAGCGCCATCACCTCTTCCAGCGTCACGTCGGGGTGGTAGCGCACGCCGCCCTTGCCCGGGCCACGGGTCAGGCTGTGCTGCACCCGGTAGCCCTCGAAGTGGGCGATGGTGCCGTTGTCCAGCTCGATCGGGATGTCGACGATCAGCGTGCGCTTGGGGCGCTTGAGCGTGTCGGCCCAGCGGGCCAGCGGGCCCAGGTAGGGCAGCACCCGGTCGATCTGCGACAGGTAGGTGCCCCACGGGCTGTCGGCGGTGGGGTGCACATAGGAAAGCGTCATGGTCGTCCTGTGGATGGTGGGTGGGCCGGCGGTGGCGGTTGGCCCCTCGTGGGGGCGGCCGCTGACCACCTGGGGCGCAATGTAGGCTGCTGACGCAAGCCGCGGCAAGGTTATGCGCCGAATGCATGAGGCTGCAGGCCTCCGTCATGGCCGTCGGCCCGCATTCCGTGGCAATGGCGCGGCGTCTCGTCACAGGCGCGGCCCGGGGCCCTCAGCTTCTGGCAGCATTCGCCGACTGCTCGCCACTGGCGCGGGCCCGCTGCCGGAGACCCAGGTGACCCTTGCCACCATTGCCTTGCCCGCCCTGCCGCCTGTCCGCCCCGGGTCTGGCCCGGCGCTGCGCTGCCTGCCCACGCACATCGCCAGCGCCGTGGCGCTGCTGCTGCTGGCAGCCTCGCCGGCTGTGCTGGCCCAGGACACGGGCCCCGGCGCCAGCACCGAGCCGGCCGCCGGCCCGCAACCCAGCAGCGTGCAGCGTGTGGAAATCGCCGCGCGCCAGGGCTCGACCGAGCTGCGCCGCGCTGCCAGCATCGCCAAGCAGATCTACGGCCGCGAGGAGCTCGACCGCTACGGTGACACCAACACGCTGGACGTGCTGCGCCGCCTGCCGGGTGTCAACGTGGATGCTGGCGGGCCGCGCATGCGGGGCCTGGGCGCAGGCTACACCCAGATCCTGATCAACGGCGACCCCGCGCCACCGGGCTTCGGGCTGGACCAGCTCAGCCCCACGCAGATCGAACGCATCGAGGTGCTGCGCGCCCCCTCGGCCGACCAGAGCGCCCAGGCCATCGCGGGCACGATCAACATCATCTTGAAGGAAGCGCCGCGCCGCTCGCAACGCGACCTGCGCCTGGGCCTGACCGACGGCAGCGACCGGCCGATGGCCAACGTCAACCTCACCCTCGGTGAATCCAAGGGCCCGCTGGCGGTGTCGCTGCCGCTGTCGGTGTTTGAGTGGCACCGCGACAACCGCAGCCTGCTGCAGCGCGGGATGGCCGGCACCGACGGCCTGCCGGCTCTGGCCCGGCAGACCGGCGCGCAGGAGGTCTGGGGCTGGGGCTACAACCTGGGCCCGCGGCTGAACCTGCGCATCAGCGACGAGCAGACGCTGTCGCTGGGCACCTTCTTCCAGAAGGGTTTCTGGAACAACCGCACCGGCTACACCAACCAGGTGCTGGCCGGCAGCCCGGTGCTGGAGGACGACCAGGCGCAGAACGGCACCTGGCAAAACCGCCGCGGCAACCTGACATGGGCCTACCGCTTCCGCGAAGACCAGCGCATCGAGCTGCGCGCCGGCGTGCAGCAGTCGCGCTCGAACTTCGACTCCCGCAACCTGCGTGGTGGCGCGCTGCGGCAGCGTACGGTGGGCGACAACAGTGACGACGGCATCACCCAGGCTGGCAAGTACAGCCTGCTGCTGGGTGCCGCCCACACCCTGACGGCCGGCTGGGACCTGGAGCACCGCGACCGCGAGGAGCGCCGCAGCACCACCGATGGCGCCGGCCAGCCGGTGCTGCCCGCCTTCGAGGGCCAGGCCTTCGACGCCCAGGTGCGCCGCCATGCGCTGTATGTGCAGGACGAGTGGGAGGTCTCGCCGCAATGGCAGCTGTCCCTGGGCCTGCGCAACGAGCGCATCCGCAGCGAGAGCCGCGTCACCGGCAGCCCAGTGACCAACACCAGCAGCGTGCTGTCGCCGTTGGCGCACCTGACCTACAAGTTCGACCCCAAGACCCGCGACCAGGTGCGCGCCAGTCTCACCCGCAGCTACAAGGCGCCCAACCTGGGCACCCTGCTGGCGCGGCCGAACATCAACGCCAAGTTCCCGGACACCAACGCCGGCAACACCCAGCTGGCGCCTGACCGCATCGGCAACCCGGCGCTGGCGCCCGAGCTGGCCACCGGCCTGGACATCGCCTACGAGAACTACCTGCCCGGCGGCGGGCTGGTCAGCGTCGGCATGTTCCACCGCCGCCTGACGGGCGTGGTGCGCAGCGTGGTGACGCTGCGCCAGGTGCCCTGGGCCGCGGTGCCGCGCTGGGTGTCCGAGCCGCTGAACTTCTCGGACTCCAGCACCAGCGGCCTGGAATTCGAGGCCAAGGGCAGCGCGGCCGACCTGCTGCCCAAGGCGGTGGCCGACCTGCTGCCGACTGCCCGCACGCTGAACCTGCGCGCCTCGGCCAACCTGTACCGATCGAAGGTGGCCGCCGCGCCCGGCCCCGACAACCGGCTGGATGGCCAGCAGCCCTGGTCGGCCACGTTCGGCTTTGACCGGCGCCTGACCGGCCTGCCGCTGAACCTGGGCGGCAGCGTCAGCTTCAACCCGGCCTACGACACCCGGCTCACCGCCGACCAGCTGGTGCAGCGCTCTGGCACCCGCAGCATCGACCTGTTTGCCCAGCTGGCGGTGCGGCCGGGCCTGTCGGTGCGGCTGGCGGCCAGCGCTGGCGTACAGCCCTTCGGCCCGCCGAACCAGACGACGAACACCCTGCTGGCCAACGGCGACTTCTCCAGCATCGAACGCCACACCAAGCCGCAGTTCAACCTGTCGTTGGACATGCGGCTGTAACGTGCGCGCCGGCCGCGGCCCGCTGCCATGCAGGGCCGCTGGCTACACTGCCGCGCATGCCTGACACCCCCGACAGCACCTCCCGCTCCACCATCGCCTTCATCGGCGGCGGCAACATGGCCACTGCGCTGATCGGCGGCCTGGTGCGCGCCGGCCGCGCGCCCGACAGCATCCTTGCCATCGATCCCGGCGACGCCGCACGCGCCAAGCTGCAGGCCGACTTCGGCGTGCGCACCCAGCCGGCAGCCGATGCGGCACTGGCCGGCGCCGGCCTGGTGGTGTGGGCGGTCAAGCCGCAGCTCTTCACCACCGCCGCCGCGCCCTGCGCCGCGCATCTGCCGGGCGCCCTGCACCTGAGCGTGATGGCCGGCATCCGCAGCGACGCCATCGCCCGTGCGATGGGCGAGCAGGTCGCTGCCGCACGCATCGTGCGCAGCATGCCCAACACGCCGGCGCTGATCGGCCGTGGCATCGCCGGGCTGTTCGCCACGCCGGCCGTCAGCGCCGACGAACGCGCGCTGATCGAGCTGGTGCTGGCTCCCACTGGTCAGATGCTGTGGGTCGACCGCGAGGCCGACCTGGATGCGGTGACCGCGCTGTCGGGCTCGGGCCCGGCCTATGTCTTCTACTGGATCGAGGCCATGGTGGCCGCAGCTGAGCAGATGGGCCTGAGTGCCGAGCAGGGCAAGCGCCTGGCCCTGGCCACCTTCGACGGCGCCACCGCGCTGGCCGCGCAGAGCGACGAGCCGGTGGGCCTGCTGCGCGAGCGCGTCACCAGCAAGGGCGGCACCACCTTTGCCGCGCTGGAGTCGATGCGGGCGGATGGCGTGGCCGAGGCGGTGGTGCGTGCGGTGCGGGCGGCGCAGCAGCGGGCGGGGGAACTGGGCGACACGTTCGGCTGACTGGGCAACGCCTTCGGCGCGCGCCGACGAGGTGGCTGCGTCTGGCGCCCCTCCGCGCGGGGTCGTCGCCGTGGCAGACCATGCGTCTGAGAAGACCAGATCGCCCAAAGCTGGCCCTCGCCAGCACTAGCCATCACCAGTTCGCGGACCTGGCCGATAGCTGACCCTGGCCAGTTCTGGCTGGTGCATCGGAAGTCAGCGACCTGGCGCGCACTTGTCCTCACACGCCCGGGCAACAGGAGCCACTCGCCTGGTTCTGCCTGGCTGCCAGCGCAGTGCCTAGTGCTGAGGCCGCCAGCGCAGTGCCTGGTGCTGAGGTGGGGAGCTGGTCAGGTCGGCATCGTGAAGCCAATCTGGCCCAGCGTGTCGGCGACCAGTTCGAGCCGCATCAGGGGGCTGTCGAGCGCCATCAAACGGCATTTCAGCTCCGGCTGCAGCGGCAAAATCTCGCACCAGCGATTGGCGAGCCAGCCGCAGTCGTCCCACCGGTAGGGTTTCAAGAGCGGCATCTCGAAGCCAGCTTGTCCGCTTTGTTGGAGCTTCAATTCGATGTCGCGCACCAGGCCCTGAAAGGCCTCACGCGTGAAGGTCAGGTCTTCGGGCACCGGCAGTTCGGCATCGTCGGCAAGCAACTCCACATCGGCGACCCAAAGGCCGTGCTTGAGTTGCTCGCTGCGCTGAACCCGAAAACGCTGCGCACCGACGCAGCCGATCATCATGAGCCCCGGCTGGGGGCGCTCGAACTTGGTGATGCGCGCAAGCGTGCCGACGGAAGAGATCGCTTCGTGAGCGAAGCCATCGCCAGAAGGTTGACCGTCAGCCGTGCCGCTCTGCCGGCGTCGGGTGTCTGTGCCTTCGGTCAAGCAGACCACGCCGAATGGCTCGCCGGCCTTGTGGCGGCTGCCGATCATGTCGAGGTAGCGAACCTCGAAAATACGCAGTGGCAACGACCCGCCGGGGAAGAGCGGGGTCTGCAGCGGGAACAGCGGTAACGCCGTGAACGTCGTCGGAGTCGTGGAATTGATGGTCATCGATCAATCGTAGAGCAAGGCTCTTTGGCGGGTGTTGGCCCTCTACCCGTCGCAGGTTTGTGCAGGCGATGGACACAGATGGCGTCCGTGAGGCGCTGGCCTTGGAGGCCCCCACCCCGATCTTCACCAGCGCCCCGCAATGGCCTGTGTGCGACGACGAATTTGAACCATTTGGTGACTCTCGACCCGACATCCTCGCCAGTCACGGTCCGCTGAGGCGCCTCTCGAGAGGGTCTGCTCTCGGCCATCAACTGTCGCTGGTGACCGGCAGTTTACTGACCGCCCACTTGGAGCGCTTCGGCAGCCGTTAAAGAGCCCCAAGCAAAGACATGGGCAGAACAGACGTACTGTCGCAACTCTCAACTTCCCCTTCTTCGTAGCCGGTGTCAGCCGGCCCTGCACCACCA